>NZ_AUFA01000046.1:0-50629 GCF_000426265.1 Bradyrhizobium sp. Cp5.3
CCAGCGTGCCCGATGGCGCCAAGCTGAAGGTGGGAGCTACGACCCTGCGCGGCATCGCCTTCGACGGCGGCAAGGGCATCAAGGAGGTCGCGGTCTCCACCGACGGCGGCAAGACCTGGACCAGTGCGAAGCTCGGCAAGGATCTCGGCAAATATTCCTTCCGCGAATGGAAGCTGCCGGTGAAGCTCGCGGCCGGCGCCTACGATCTCAAGGTCCGCGCGACCGGCAATGGTGGCGAGACGCAGCCGAACACGCCCCGCTGGAACCCGGCGGGCTATTTGCGCAACGTCGTCGAAACCGTCCGCGTGACCGTGGCCTGAAGGAGGATAACCATGCAACGCACCGTTCTCCTCGCCATCGCAGCCGCCGCCGGCCTTGGCTGGTTTGCGACCGGCCCCGGCTCGGTGACCGCCGCGCCCGTCAACTACAAGATCCCGGACGAGACTGCGGCCTTCAAACCCGGCCCCAATCTCGAGGTCGTCCAGGGCAATTGCACGGCCTGCCACTCGTCCGATTACATCAACACGCAGCCGCCGATGAAGGACAGGAAGGCCTTCTGGCAGGCCGAGGTGACCAAGATGATCAAGGTTTACGGCGCGCCGATCGACGACGCCGATATCGGCAAGATCGTCGACTATCTGGCCGCGACTTATTGACTGGTCGCGGCATGCGTGCGGGCCAAATGACCGCTAAACGGGCAAAACCGGTAAAAACGCCGCGAAGTTGAGCGGTTTTCGCCGAAACGCCCGTGCGGTTTGAGCTATCAAGCCCGCAACATTTTGCGTATCCTATTAGGACCGAACCGGCCGGTTGGCGGGGACTGGCGGTTCGCGATCTCGGAGGAAGACCCGCGGAGAAGACGTGATGCCCAAAGGTACGGTCAAGTGGTTCAACCCGACGAAGGGTTATGGATTTATCCAGCCTGCGTCGGGCGGCAAGGATGTGTTCGTGCATATCTCGGCGGTGCAGAAGGCCGGTTTGTCCACGCTCAACGAGGGACAGACGGTGGAATATGAAGAGATCGCAAACCGGGGCAAGACCTCCGCAGAAAACCTCAAAGTATAAGCCCGCCAGCCTTTGCTGCCTCCCGGACGTCTTTCGGGAGTGAGGCCAAAAAAATTTCAGAAGACGGTCAGTGCATTCGACGACAGGCGTTGCGATTGCGCACGGATAGCTATTTTGTCTGCGAAGACCGCTTGTTCAACGCCACGGCAATGACAATCGCGACGGCACTCCTCAGCCCACCGGCAACGGTGCGTCGCGCTTGATCTCCTCCATCACCGCATAGGTGCGCGTCTCGCGCACGCCCGGCATCGACAGCAAGGTCTCGCCGAGGAAGCGCCGGTATGCGGTCATGTCGGCCAAGCGCGCCTTCACAAGATAATCGAAGCCGCCGGCAACCATGTGACATTCCAGAACCTCGGGCGCGAGTTTCACCGCCCGCGCAAAGCGATCGAAGTTCTCCGGCGTGGTCTTGTCGAGCAACACCTCGACGAACACCAGGAGCCCGAGGCCGAGCCGGTGCGGGTTGAGCCTTGCGCCATAGCCCTCGACGAAGCCTTCGCGCTGCAGCCGCTTCAGCCGCTCGCCGACCGAGGTCGGCGACAGGCCGATGCGCTCGGCGAGCTCGACATTGGCGATGCGCCCATCCTCCTGTAAAATGGAGAGGATTTTACGGTCGATTCGATCGAGTCCCATATTCTCTACGGCTGAATATCAATCTTGCTTTATTTTCTAAGGCAAACAGACGCATTTGTCTATCGAACTGCGGCGATGAGCGGATTACCTTATTCGGATCACAGGACATTGCCATGCCGAGCATTCCTTCCCCCTTCACCGCCCCCTACGCGCCCGACGACGCCGACATCGCGGCGCGCCTTCTGCCGGCGGGACACCTCAGCCCGGCGCAGGAGGCGCGGATCGACCGCACCGCCACGCGGCTGATCGAGGCGATCCGCAAGCGCGACGATCGCCTCGGCGGGGTCGAGGACATGCTGCGGGAGTTCGCGCTCTCGACCAAGGAAGGGCTGGCGCTGATGGTGCTGGCCGAGGCGCTGCTGCGCGTGCCAGACGCCCGCACCGCCGACCAGTTCATCGAGGACAAGCTCGGTGAAGGCGACTTCATCCATCACGAGACCAAGTCCACAGCCTTCCTGGTCAACGCCTCGGCCTGGGCGCTCGGCCTGTCGGCGCGGGTGATCCAGCCCGGCGAGACACCCGACGGCACCATCGGCCGGCTGGTGAAGCGGCTCGGGGCGCCGGCGGTGCGCGCCGCCACGCGCCAGGCGATGCGGCTGATGGGCAATCATTTCGTGCTCGGCGAGACCATCGAGCAGGCGCTGGAGCGGGGCGGGCCGCGCTCCGGACAACAACCCCGCTATTCCTTCGACATGCTCGGCGAGGCTGCGCGCACGGCCGCCGATGCGAAGCGCTATTTCGACGCCTATGCGAGCGCGATTCTAACCATCGGCAAGGCGGCGGGCGACCAAGCCCTGCCCGACCGGCCAGGCATCTCTGTCAAGCTCTCCGCGCTGCATCCGCGCTTCGAGGCGGTCAGCCGCGAGCGCGTGATGCGCGAGCTGGTGCCGCTGCTGCTTGATCTTGCGCGGCGCGCCAAGAGCTACGACCTGAACTTCACCGTCGACGCCGAGGAAGCCGACCGGCTCGAGCTGTCGCTCGACGTGATCGCGGCGACGCTCGCCGATGCCTCGCTGGCCGGCTGGGACGGCTTCGGGCTCGCGATCCAGGCCTATCAGAAGCGCGCCAACGCGGTGATCGACTATATCGACGAGCTTGCGCGCGCACATGACCGCAAGCTGACGGTGCGGCTGGTCAAGGGCGCCTATTGGGACACCGAGATCAAGCGCGCGCAGGAGCGCGGGCTCGACGGCTACCCGGTGTTCACCCGCAAGGCGATGACGGACCTGAACTTCGTCGCCTGCGCGCGAAAGCTTCTCGCCTTGCGGCCGCGCATCTTCCCGCAATTCGCCACCCACAACGCGCTGACGGTCGCGACCGTGCTGGAGCTTGCCGGGGGCAGCGGCGGCTTCGAATTCCAGCGCCTGCACGGCATGGGCGAAGCGCTCTACGAGCAGCTTGCCAAGGATCATCCTGACATCGCCTCCCGTACCTATGCGCCGGTCGGCAGCCATCGCGACCTGCTCGCCTATCTGGTGCGGCGGCTGCTGGAAAACGGTGCCAACTCTTCCTTCGTTGCCCAGGCCGCCGATTATCGCGTGCCGGTCCCGGCGCTGCTGCAGCGTCCGGCCGACGCCATCGCCCGGCCGCAGCAGGCCTCGCATGCCAAAATTCCACTGCCGTGCGATCTCTTTGCACCGGAGCGGCGCAATTCGCGCGGCATCGAATTCGGCGAGCGCGCCGCTCTGGAACGGCTGCTCACCGACATCAGGGACGAGACGTTCGAGCTCAAGCCGGTCACTGATGCGACGCCCGATCAGGTCAACGCCGCGGTCTCAGCAGCGCACGCGGGCTTTGCGGCCTGGAGCCGGACGCCTGCGGCTTCGCGCGCGGCATCGCTCGAGCAGGCCGCGCATCTCCTGGAGAGTCGCCGCGCTCATTTCATCGCGCTCTTGCAGCGCGAGGGCGGCAAGACACTGGACGATGCGCTGTCGGAGGTGCGTGAAGCCGCGGACTTCTGCCGCTATTATGCGGCGCAAGGCCGAAAACTGTTCGGCAGCGAGACGGCGATGCCGGGCCCGACCGGCGAAAGCAACGCACTGGGCTTGCGCGGCCGCGGCGTATTCGTGGCAATCTCGCCCTGGAACTTTCCGCTCGCGATCTTCCTTGGTCAGGTCACGGCGGCGCTGATGGCCAGCAACTGCGTGGTGGCAAAACCCGCCGAGCAGACGCCGTGCATCGCGGTCGAGGCAGTGCGGCTGCTGCACGAGGCCGGCATCCCCGCCGATGTACTGCGCCTCGTCACCGGCGACGGCCGCACCGGAGCGGTGCTGACCGCGCATCCCGATATCGCCGGCGTCGTCTTCACCGGCTCGACCGAGGTCGCGCGCGCGATCAACCGGACGCTTGCCGCGAAGGACGGCCCGATCGTGCCGCTGATTGCAGAGACCGGTGGCATCAATGCCATGATTGCGGATGCAACGGCGCTGCCCGAACAGGTCGCCGACGACGTCGTGACGTCCGCGTTCCGTTCCGCCGGCCAGCGCTGCTCTGCCCTGCGGCTGCTGTTCGTGCAGGAGGACGTCGCCGACCGCATGATCGAGATGATCGCGGGCGCTGCGCGCGAATTGAGGATCGGCGATGCGCGCGATGTCGCGACCCATGTCGGGCCGGTGATCGATGAGGAGGCCAAGCAGCGGCTGGATGCGCACATCGCGCGGATGAAGAAAGAGGCAGGGCTGCACTTTGCTGGGACCGCGCCGGAGGGCTGCTTCGTCGCCCCGCATATCTTCGAGCTCCGGGATGCCGGCCAGCTCACCCAGGAGGTGTTCGGCCCAATCCTCCACGTCGTCCGCTATCCGGCGGAGAGGCTCGGACAGGCGCTGGCCGCGATCGATCGCACCGGCTACGGGCTGACGCTCGGCATCCATTCCCGTATCGACGATACGGTCGAGGCGATCATCGACCGCGTTCAGGTCGGCAACATCTACGTCAACCGCAACATGATCGGCGCCGTGGTCGGCGTACAGCCGTTCGGCGGCAACGGACTGTCAGGAACCGGCCCGAAGGCCGGCGGCCCGCACTACCTCGCGCGCTTCGCCACCGAGCAGACCGTGACCATCAACACGGCGGCGGCCGGCGGCAACGCTGCCCTGCTTGCGGGCGAGGAGTAGGCACGGGCAGGAGCGTTGCATCCCGCCAGAACATCGGTCTAATGCTCCCATGATGTCGCCGCGCTAATTCCAGCGCGCGGGAAACAACAAGAGCGAGGGAGCAACGCCACGATGGAAAAGGGCATTTTTGCGGGCCTGAAGGTTCTGGACTGCGCGAGCTTCATCGCGGCGCCCGCCGCCGCGACCGTGCTGTCGGATTTCGGCGCCGACGTCATCAAGATCGAGCCGCCCGGCGCCGGCGACCCCTACCGCAATCTGCCGAACCTGCCGGGCTACCCGACCGGCGAGCACAATTTCGCCTGGCTGCTGGAGGCCCGCAACAAGAAGAGCATCGCGCTCGACCTCTCTAAGCCGGAGGCGCAGGCCGTGCTCTACAAGCTCGTGGAAGAGGCCGACGTCTTCATCACCAACATGCCGCCGCCGGTGCGCACCAAGCTCGGCATCACCTATGATCACCTCGCCCATCTCAACGACCGGCTGATCTACGCCTCCTTCACCGGCTATGGCGAGAAAGGCGAGGAGGCCAACAAGCCCGGCTTCGACAGCAACGCCTATTGGGCGCGCTCCGGCCTGATGGACCTCGTCCGCGCCGACACCAACACGACGCCGGCCCGCTCGATCGCCGGCATGGGCGATCACCCCTGCGCCATGGCGTTCTATGGCGCCATCGTCACCGCACTGTATCAGCGCGAGAAGACCGGCAAGGGCTCGCATGTCGCCTCCAACCTGATGGCGAACGGCGTGTGGGCGGCGAGCGTGCTGGCGCAGGCAAAACTCTGTGGCGCCAAGTTCGGCGAGCGGCGGCCGCGTGAGCGCGCGCTCAACGCGGTGACCAACCACTATCAGTGCAAGGACGGCCGCTGGATCATCCTGTCGCTGCTGAACGAGGACCGGCAATGGCCGACGCTGGCGCGCTGCATGGGGCGCGAAGATCTCATCGACGACCCGCGCTTCATCACCAAACCCGATCGCCACGCCCGCTCGGTCGAGTTGATCAAGATTTTTGACGAGGTGTTTGCCACCAGGGATCTCGCCGAATGGCGCAAGATCCTCGACGGCAACGGGCTTGTGTTCGGCGTCGTCGGCATTCTCGACGACATCCCGAACGACAAGCAGATGCTCGACAACGAGGTGCTGGTGCCGTTCGAGAACGACACCATGCTCACCATCAACAGCCCGATATGGATCGATGGCGCCAAGAAGGTGCAGCCGCGCAAGCCGCCCGCCATCGGCGAGCACAGTGACGAGATTTTGCGCGGGGCCGGATACGACGAAGCGGCGATCAAGCAGCTGCGGTCGTCGGGGGCGGTGGGATAAGGGGCGGCAGGTCTGCCGTCGTCGTCCCGGGGCGCGCGTAGCGCGAGCCCGGGACGACGAGGGGGAGGCAGCCTGCCCCAACAAGCTCCCGTCATTGCGAGCGCAGCGAAGCAATCCAGAATCCCTCCGCGGATGCATTTCTGGATTGCTTCGCTGCGCTCGCAATGACGATACGGGACGATGTAGCCTCACCGACAACATCGCCCATCGCCTCGTGAGGGTCCCATGCCCAGCTACCGCCTGCACTACTTCCCCGAATCCGGCAACAGCTACAAGCTGGCGCTGATGCTGACGCTGTGCGGGGAGACGTTCGAACCGATGTGGACCGACTTTGGCGGCGGCGTCACACGCACGCCGGAGTGGCGCAAAAACGTGAACGAGATGGGCGAGATTCCCGTGCTCGAGGTCGACGGTGTGAAGATGACGCAGACCGCGCCGATCCTGCTCAAGCTCGCCGAACAATATGGCCGCTTCGCCGGTGAAACCGCGGAGGAGAAGTTCGAGCTGCTCCGTTGGCTGTTCTGGGACAACCACAAGCTCACCGGCTACATGGCGACGTACCGCTTCATGCGGACCTTCATCCCGAACGGCGATCCGCAAGTGCTGAAGCATTTTCAGCGTCGGCTGGACGATTTCCTCGGCGTTTTGGAGAGACACCTTCAGCACAACGCATTCGCGATCGGCGCCAAGCCGACGGTCGCCGATATCTCGATGATGGCCTATCTGCACTATCCGAGCGACGAGCACGGCTATGATTTCGCCGCGAGCCATCCGGCCATTCACACCTGGCTCGGCCGCCTCGCCGCGTTGCCGGGCTGGAAGTCGGCCTACGACTTGCTGCCCGGTAAGCGTCTGACGCATTACGCAAAGTGAAGGCCTTCCTTTTCCCTCTCCCCGTTCTTACGAGGAGAGGGTTGGGGTGAGGGGCCGTCTCCACGAAAATGGTGACAGTTAGACTCGCGGAAGCTCCCCCTCACCCGGATTGCATCTTCGATGCAATCCGACCTCTCCCCGCAAGCGGGGCGAGGTGAACCTGCGGCTCGTTCTGAGATTCAACTGAAGAAGCTGCTACGACCGCAGCGCCAGCCAGCCGAGCGTAAACAAGATCCCGCCGACGATGACGACGACCGCGACCGCCCAGGTGCTGACGCGGATGCTGCCAGTGACCTGTTTGGCTTCCTCATTGCGCGCAATCTCGCGATTGCGCTCCTTGTTGGCCTCGCTGGTATCCGTCATGGGTCATCCAAATCGCTGTTGCCGGCTTAACGCGTCTTGATGAAACACATGCCGATGCGGCTCGATGCCGAAGCAGCCTGACAGGTGAGACCTGTAGCACAGGTCCATGACGTAAAACTCTTGTCAGCCGTTCCCGATCCCGCATTTTGCAGGGAACAGTGCGCGCCCCAGCCGTCCTGATATTCGGTGCCCGCCAGCTCCCGGCTGCCGCGGGTCTGCGGCCGGCTGGCAAATCCGCGTGACAAATCAGGACGCTTGCCTTCGGCGAACGCGGTCAGGATATCGCGGCGGCGGATCTGGTCGCCGAAGAAGTGCGGCGAGGCCGGCACGATGGTGGAATTGGACGGCTTGTCCGCGAGCCAATCCACGCCCGGAAAATGGAAACCGCCGATGCCGCGGGTCTGATGGCAGCCGGCGCAGGTGACGTCGTTGAGGCGGCGCTGGAAGCCAGCGACGGAGCGGATGTTCTCCATGGTGATGCCGCGCGCGGCCGCCTGTTGCAGCGCGCCGACCACGTCATTGTCGGTGAAGACCGGTTCGGCCTTGCCCTCGCCTTTCCCCTCTCCCTGCATCATGCCGAACTCCGGCTGCAACGCCGAGGCATCGACGCCGGCGGGCGTCGGCGCCACCGCGGCCTTGGCCAGGAACTTTTCGGGGATCAGCACCGTGCCGCGATCGAACTCGCGAAGATTTTCGGGGTCGAGCAGCCACGCCTTGAAGCCGCGTCGGAGCGCATCGTCGGCGAGGATCCTGTCGCGGTCGATCTGGTTCTCCAGCGTCGATTCCACGAACAGTTTTGTGTCGTGGTTGTACCTGAAGACCTTGAGAAGATAGTCCGAGCGGAAATCGTGCAGCGCCGACTTCGGCGCGATCGAGATCTGGATGTTGGTCTCGATCCGGTCGATCATCGCATCGTAGGGAAAAGAAACGCTGCCGATCAGCCCCTGCCAATCGCCATTGTCGAGCCAGCGCCGCGCGACCTCGGCGCAAGTGATCGGCTTGCCGTTTGAATCGGTCTGGCGCGCGTCCCTCGCCTTCATCACCAGGTTGAGCGTCATCGGCAGGCGCGTCGCGGTCTTGCCGCCGTCGGGATTGCCGTCGAAGCGCGTCAGCCGGTAGATCAGGCGGATCTCGCCGCAGGAGTCTTCCGAAACGTAGGCGCGGTCCATGCGGTTGACGATACCGGCGAGCACGAAGCGGGTGTCGCGGGATTTCAGGAAGGCGCGGTTGAACAGATGGACGTCAAAGCCTTCGCCGACGCCAATGCTCTCGGTCGGCGACGCCGCCCTGTATTGCGCGACATAGCGGTCGAACTCCGCGTCGATCGCCGACGGAATCTCCTTGAGCTGCGGCAGCGATGAGAACAGGAGGTCCGTCGTCAACGGAAAATCCGCGTTCCGCTCCGGCCACAACAGGCGCGAGATCGTGAGCGTATCGCTCTGATCGAGCTTGCGCAGTAAATCGGGATCGGTGATCGCGGTGCCGCGTTCGAGCGGCGCATTCTCCGCCGCCGATAGCGAAATGAGGCCGCCGAACAGCACGACGGCAGCAACGAGAATTCGCAACGCGCGGCTCATGTCTCCACTAACACCGCGCTGGTCCGCCTATTCAAGCAAAAAGGCGCTTCACATGGTGGTGAAGCGCCTCTTTGAAAGTCGGATATCGGCGGCTCAGCGCGCGACGATCAGGCCCTTGCTGGTGACGACCACCCAACGGCCATCCTGGCGGCGGATCGCGTCGACGCGGCCAAGGCCGGGCAAGGGATCGCCGGCATAGACCTCGTAGAGGCCTCCCCGGCCTTCGATCAGCGCGCCGCCATTGGCGACGTCGCGCAGCACCCAACCTTCGATCGTCGGCAGCCGGCCGACCTCGGTCTTGGGCGCGGCGGGCACTGGGGCCGGCCCAGCTGCGGCGGTGGCAACCTGGGTCGGAGCGATCGAGCCGGTGGTCTCCTTCGCGGGTGCCGCGGCTGCGGCCTGCGCGGGCGCGGCGGGCGGCGTGGCGCGGAGCTTATCGACGGTCTCGGACAGCTTTGCCAGCTTGGCCATCGGCTCGGCCTGCGCCTTCTCGATCTTGTCGAGACGGTCGTTGGTCCGGTTGAACTGGCTGAGGCCGGTCTTCGAGGTGTGCTCGACACTGGCCTTGAGCGCGACGACGTCGGCATCGATCCGGGCGACCGAGCTCTCCAGCGCGCTGGTGTCGGCCACCTGGGCCGGCGCCGGGGCCGGGCTGGCGGCGAAATGCATCACACCGGCGGTCGCCAGCGCGCCGCTGACCGCACCGACGCAGGCGGCGAGCGCGATCACCGCGGCCATCGCCGACATGCGCCGCTTGCCGCCGGCCTCGCGCGGCTCCTCAGCCTTCACATGCGGGGCGAAACCCTCACGCTCCCAGGAGCGGTCCGAGGGTGCCATGACAATGAGCTTGCCGGGCTTCGTCTCGGGCTTGGCTTCAGCCTTGGCCTCGATCTTGGGTTCGGCCTCCTGGCTTGCGCTGAGCTTCGGCACCACGATCCGCGGCGCCTCGACCTTCGCCTCGTCCGGCTGAGGGGGCGCCTCATGGTCGGGGGCGATCGAGGGGGCCTCGATGCCGGCGCCAGCCTCGACGGCCTGCGGCGCGGCAGCGGCATCAAGGGCGCCAGTCTCCTGGCCTTCGGGCATTGCTTCGCTCACGGCTCAAATACTCCAGTCAAGATTGACCTTTTGGTAACTTTCATTGCTTGCGAAATCCTTACCTTCGGACCCGCTTACCGAAATTTTAGGAACTCATCCGAGGCCGAATTTGGCCGGGAAAGTGGAACCGGCGTGGCGGCCGGGAAACAAATTGTCAGCCGATGCTGCCTTGCGGCATGCGCCGTCTCCGTCGAACGGCTTGTTTGCCGGACCTTTGTCCGCGGCTAACATGGCACGTCCCGTCAGCCAGAAGGCCAGGGGTGCCAAGGGGAGGCACAATGACGATCGAGAAGTGCATCAACGAGTTTGGTGTCGGTGACGTCATCTTCGAGGAAGGCTCGACCGGCCGCGAGCTGTTCGTCGTGCTCGACGGCGAGGTCGAGATTGCCAAGGTCGCCGGCATTACCAAGACCACCATCATCACCCTCGGCAAGGGCGAGTTCTTCGGCGAGATGGCCGTGATCGACGGCTCGGCGCGCTCGGCAACCGCGATCGCGGCGGCGCCGAATACGCGGGTGATGAAGATCAACCACGCCCGTTTCGTCTATCTCGTCAGCCAGCAGCCGGCCTTCGCGCTGATGGTGATGGACGCGCTCTCCAAGCGCCTGCGCGCCTCCAACGCCGTCACCTACAGAGCAGCGCAGCCATGAGCGACCGCAAGCCGACGGCCTTCCCGATCCTGATGAAGAACGACACCTGCTCGCTGATCCAGGCGGCGGAGGACGTCTATCAGATCCGCTTTTCCAATCGCGCCGCCAACGCCTATCTGGTGCGCGGCTCGGCGCGCACCATCCTGATCGACGTCGGGCTCTCCACCAACTTTCCGGCGATGGTGGAATGCCTGAACTTCGCCGAGTGTCCGCCCGAGAAGATCGACATGGTGGTGCTGAGCCACGAGCATCTCGACCACATCGGCGCCGCCTGGCATTTCAACGAGCGCCGTACCTTCATCGCCGCCCATCGCCTCGCCGCCAACAAGATCATGCTGCGCGACGACTTCTCGATGCTGCGCAAGATGTTCAACGAGCCGAACGTGCCGATCAACATCGACATCTGGCTCGAGGAAGGCAATCTGATCGACCTCGGCAATTTCCGCCTCAACGTGATGCACACGCCGGGCCACACCTCGGCCTGCATCACGCTGTTCGACCAGGACAAGGGCCTGTTGTTCGCCGCCGACACCTTGATGCCCGGCGGCGTGATGGGCGGCGTGTTCGGCTCCGGCAGCATCGCCGACTACATCCAGTCGCTCGAACGGCTGAAGGGGCTGGATTCGAAGATCCTGCTTTCGGGCCACGGCAGGCTGTCAGATACGCCGCAGGAAGATGTGCGCATTGCGATCGCACGCTCGCACGGCCTGCTGGAGGACACCGCGCAACTGTTCGATGCACTCGATGCGCGTTCGAATTTCGAGCCGATCATGCAGTCGGTGCGGGATTTGAACAAGCTGGATGATTAGCCGGCACTTCGCGTCGAGCGTCCGTGCACGAGGGGATGCTCGACGCCTCCACGATGTCGTCCTGGCTTTCGCCAGACGACATCGGGGTTCGCCTTGCCCCCCACTTGGCTGAATTCACATCACCACCGGCCTGTCCGGCAGCTCGTTCGGATGCGGCCCCCTCGGCGGAAAATGCTTCGCCAGCTCCCGCGACACCGCCTCGATGCCGCCGATGGCGCCGCGCTCGAACTGGCCGGACCTGAACTCGGCCTCCATCGCACGGCAGATCTTTTCCCAGCCCTCAGCCCCAACCTCCGCATCGATACCGCGGTCGGCGATGATCTCGACGTCGCGATCGGCGAGCAGGAGATAGATCAGGACGCCGTTGTTGTGCGCGGTGTCCCAGATCCGCAAATGCGAGAACACGTCGAGCGCGCGCGCGCGTGCCGGTTGGTCGCGGAACAGCGCCGCGCCGTCGAGCGCGCCCTCGACGACGAAGCGGACCTGGCCGGCATGGGTGGCTTCACAGCGTTTGATCGCCTGCTCGATGCGGTCGAGCACGGCTGGTGTGAACACCTGCTTGGCGCGCCAATGGTGCTGGAAGAGATGCCGGGTGATACGCCCTATGCTCATGACTACCAGCTCCCCGAGGCGCCGCCGCCGCCAAAGCTGCCGCCCCCGCCGCTGAAGCTGCCGCTGTCGCTCGACGAGGAGCCGCTGCTCCAGCCGCCGCCCGAACCGCTCGACCAGGAGCCGCCGCGCGACGAGCCCGTGCCTGGCCCCGTCGCCATCGGAAAGAGATCGGCGATGAAAGCGAGGATGAAGGCGATGACGCCGACGGCCAGCGCGATGCCGGCGGAGCCGACCATGAACCAGGCGAGCGCCGCGAGCACGCCACCGGTCGCGACCGAGCCGAGCAATCGCCCGAGCATCGTGCGCAGGATTCCTCCGACGAACAACGAAGCGAACAAAGCGAAGGGAATGACAGGTCCGAAATCGTTCAGATCGCTGCTGAAGTTCGTGCTGCGCGCGGGCGCCGGCAACGGCTCACCGTCGATAACGCGAATCATGCGATCGACGCCGTCAGAGATGCCGCCGGCGAAGTCGCCTGTCCTGAACTTCGGCGTGATGACCTCGTCGATGATCCGCCGCGAGTTGACGTCGGTCAGCGCGCCTTCGAGGCCGTAGCCGACCTCGATGCGCAAATGGCGGTCGTTCTTGGCGATCAGCAGGATCGCGCCGTCGTCGACCTTCTTCCGTCCGATCTTCCAGGCGTCCGCAACGCGGATCGAATACTGCTCGATCGTCTCCGGCTGTGTCGTGGGCACGATCAGGACAGCAATCTGGCTACCCTTCTTCGCCTCGAAATCCCTGAGCTTCTGGTCGAGCGAAGCGATGGCGCCGCTCGACAGCGTACCGGTCTGGTCGACGACGCGCCCCGTGAGTTGCGGCACGGCGACGTCGGCTGCGGCGGCAAAGGTAAAGGTGAGGAACAGCGCAAGCAGAAGGATGTCCCGCGACAAGAAGACGGAACAAGCGCGCAACAATCTCGCTGTCATCGCCCGGCTCGACCGGGCGATGAAGTATTCCAGAGACGCCGGCAGGATACGGAGAAGCCGCGGCGTACTGCATTCCCCGCTTTCGCGGGGAATGACGCCGGTGGGTGGGATAACGCGCATCCGCAAAATCGAACGCGTTTACTTCGACGGCGCCGGTGCCGGATTGAAATCCACCTTCGGCGCAGTCGAGATCTCCTTCTCGTTGTCGACCGAGAAGTTCGGCTTCTCCTTGTAGCCGAACGCCATCGCCGTGAAGTTGGTCGGGAACGAGCGGATGGTGACGTTGTAGTCCTGCACCGCCTTGATGTAACGGTTGCGCGCCACCGTGATGCGGTTCTCGGTACCTTCGAGCTGCGACATCAAGTCCTTGAACAGGGCGTCCGATTTGAGCTGCGGGTAATTCTCGGTGACGACCAGCAGGCGAGACAGCGCGCTGGAGAGCTCACCCTGAGCAGCCTGGAATTTCTGGAAGGCTGCAGGATCGTTGAGCACCTCGGGCGTCGCCTGGATGCTGCCGACCTTGGCGCGCGCATTGGTGACCCCGAGCAGCACGTCCTTCTCCTGCTGGGCAAAGCCCTTCACCGAGTTGACGAGATTGGGTACGAGATCGGCGCGGCGCTGGTACTGATTCACGACCTCCGACCAGTTGGCCTTGATCTGCTCATCCTGGCTCTGGATCGCGTTGTAGCCGCAATTGGTCAGGCTCAGCGAGGCCAGCGCCGCCAGCACTGTCAGGATCTTGCGCATCAAATTTCTCCCGGTGGAATCCAGGCAAACTATCAGATTGAGCACGCGGGACGCCAGACGTCTTGCACCCATGGCGCGAAAAGCAGCCGACTGACGCAAGCCTCTTGCCTATCACCGGGCGACATAGTCAACTCGGAGCAACAAGACGAAAAACGCCAGGGGAACGCCATGTCCTCGTTCGAGACCATCCTCGTGGAGCGGCCGGAGCCGGCGATTACCCGGATCGTGATGAACCGGCCCGAGGCGCGTAACGCGCAGAACCTGCAAATGACCTACGACCTCAACGCCGCCTTCGATGCGGCGGTGCAGGACGATGCGGTCAAGGTGATCATCCTCGCCGGCAATGGTCCGCACTTCTCCTCCGGTCATGACCTGCGCCCGGGTGGCAGGAATGCCGCAGGCGTCGATTTTCCGCCGATCGGAAATTGGGGCGGCTTCGCTGAAGCTGGCGCCCATGGCCGCTTCGCGCGCGAGCAGGAAATCTATCTCCAGATCACCCGGCGCTGGCGCAACCTTGCCAAGCCGACCATCGCCGAGGTGCACGGCAAATGCATCGCCGGCGGCCTGATGCTGGCCTGGGCCTGCGACCTCATCGTCGCCAGCGACGATGCCCAGTTCTGCGACCCTGTCGTCACCATGGGCGTCTGTGGTGTCGAATGGTTCGTGCATCCCTGGGAGCTCGGTCCACGCAAGGCCAAGGAATTCTTGTTCACGGCCGACAGCTGGAGCGCGCAGGAGGCGCATCAGCTCGGCATGGTCAACCGGGTCGTGCCGCGCGCGGAATTGTCGACCGCCGTGCTGGCCTTGGCGCGCTGCATCGCCACAAAACCGTCATTCGCGCTGAAGCTGACCAAGGAGGCCGTCAACCGCTCGGTCGATGTGATGGGTCAGCCGGCCGCGATCGACCAGGCCTTCGCGCTGCATCAGCTCTGCCATGCCCACAATCTGCAAGAGTTCGGCATGGTGGTCGATCCATCCGGCCTGCATCCCTCGGTGCGCAAGCCACCGGCGGCCGCGGAGTAGAGACGATGGATCTCAATCTCAGTGATGAACAAAAGCTGCTGCGCGAGAGCGCAGAGCGCTTCGTGACCGAAAGCTATGATGCCGACCATCGCCGCAAGATGGCGAACGATCCGCTCGGCTTCAGCCCGGTGGTCTGGAAGCAGTTTGGCGAGCTCGGCTGGCTGGCGCTGCCGATCGCGGAAGAGTTTGGCGGGCTCGGCGGCGGCGCGGTCGAGATCGGCATCTTGATGGAGGCCTTTGGCCGCGGGCTGGTGTCCGAGCCTTATGTCGCGACCGTCGTGCTGGGCGCTGCACTGATCGACAGATGCGGCAGCACCGCGCAGAAGCGGGCGCGGCTGCCGAAGATCGCGGACGGATCGTTGAAGCTCGCCCTTGCGCATTCCGAACGCGCGGCGCGGTTCGATCTCGCCAGGGTCACGACTATCGCGAACAAGACGGCGCAGGGCTGGCGCCTTGCCGGCAGCAAGATCGCGGTGCTCGACGGCCATGCCGCCGACGAGATCATCGTGTCCGCGCATATCCATGATCATCGCGGTCCATCGGGACGGATCGGCCTGTTTGTGGTGCCGGCGCGGACGCCGAGCCTCGCGATCGCAGACTATCCGCGCCTCGGCGGCGGGCGCGCCTGCAACATCGAGCTGTCCGATCTGCATCTGCCGGAGGATGCCCTGCTCGGCGACGGCGACGGCGCGCTGCCCGCGATCGAATGGGCGGTTGACCGCGCCATGGCCGCACTCGACGCGGAGGCCGTCGGCATCATGCAGACGCTGCTGGAAACGACGCTGGAGTACACCAAGATCCGCAAGCAGTTCGGCCGGCCGCTGTCCGCCAACCAGGTGATCCGCCACCGCCTTGCCGACATGGCGATGCAGGTCGACGAGGCACGTTCGATGGCTCTGCGCGCCGCGCTGAAGGTCGATGCAGCGCCGGTCGAGCGCGCGCGGGCCGCCTCGGGAGCAAAGGCGAAGATCGGCAAATGCGCGCGCTTCGTCGGCGAGCAATCGATCCAGCTTCACGGCGGAATGGGCGTCACCGAGGAGCTCGAGGTCGGCGCCTATTTCAAGCGGCTCATCGCCTTCGACACGCTGTTTGGCGGCAGCGCGCATCACTACCGCAGGCACGCCATGCTCGGCAGACGACAAGTCGACGGGCTGGTCGACGACTGAAATGCCTATTGCTGCAACCCTACTTCTCTGTTCCTTGCCAATCCCAATCTTGGCCGCTGCATATTGGCATTGGAAGGTCTATGGTTTGTACAGGCGGCTTGGAGATCGGGTGAAAGACCTCGGCTACTACTGGTTCTCAACCCAGTTTCAAACGCCGGGTCTGGCGACGCAGCTCTATCGTTGTGAGGATTTTGCGAGATTCCTGTCGAAGGAATCGTTGGCGGAGATAGAAGCGGTCCGGAGAGACACGAGGCCCGCCATCGTCGCAACCGTACTTTGGGTGGCGATGGCCGTCGCTCTGTTCTTCATTTCGGCCTGGCGTCCGATAAACTAGGGAACGCGCATCATGGACCTGTCGTTCAATGCTGAAGAGCGCGCCTTCCAGGACGAGGTGCGCGGCTTCATTGCGAAAAATCTCAGCGACGAGATGAAGCGCGCGACCGCGCTGACGCCGTCGGTTTTCTCCGATCCCGATATCGGCATGGCCTGGCAGCGCGCACTGCACCGCCAAGGCTGGGGCGCACCGGGCTGGCCGGTGGAGCATGGCGGGCCGGACTGGACGCCGGCGCAGCGCTGGATTTTCGAGACGGAATGCGCGCGCGCCGGCGTGCCCAACGTCAACGTGATGGGCGTGAAGATGGTCGGGCCCGTCATCATCGGCTTCGGCAGCGACGCGCAGAAGAACTTCTATCTTCCGCGCATCCTCTCCGGCGAGGACTATTGGTGCCAGGGCTATTCCGAGCCGGGCTCCGGCTCCGATCTCTCGTCACTGAAAACGCGCGCGGTACGCGACGGCGACGACTACATCATCAACGGCACGAAGATCTGGACCACGCATGCGCACCATGCCAACCGCATGTTTGCGCTGGTCCGCACCAGCGACGGGCCGCGACAACAGGACGGCATCAGCTTCATCCTGATCGACATGAAGACGCCAGGCATCACCACGCGCCCGATTCTCACCATCGGCGGCGACCACGAGGTCAACCAGGTGTTCTTCGACGACGTGCGGGTGCCCGTCGCCAACCGCGTCGGCGAGGAAGGCAAGGGCTGGACCTACGGCAAATATCTGCTCGAGTTCGAGCGCGGCTCCGGCATTGCCTCGGCGAAGCTGCGCGAGGGGCTCAAGGCGATCGCGGAGCTCGCGGAGTCCGATCTCACGGGACGTGCGATCGACAGCCCCGACATCGCCATGCGCATCTCCGAGGTCGAGGTCGACATCGATGCGCTCGAGATGACGGAGCTGCGCGTGCTGTCCGCGCTCCAGACCGGGCAAAACCCCGGCGCGGTGTCGTCAATCCTGAAGCTGCGCAACAGCGAAATCCGGCAGGCCGTGACCCGGCTGGGCGCCGACGTCATCGGCCACGATGCCCTCGCCGTCGAGCCGATGCGCCCGCTCTACAAGCTCAATCACACGCCCGCGACGCCCGAGGACATGCTGACCGTCGTGCCGGAATATCTCAACGGCCGCGCCTACACGATCTTCGGCGGCACCTCGGAGATCCAGCGCGACATCATCGCGAAGATGATGCTGGGGATTTAGCCCGAGTTGGTGCAACACACTCCGATGTCGTCCCGGCCTTCGCCGGGACGACGAGCTGACTTTGGGGTGGCGGCGGAGTGCTAACCCGCCTTCGCGTCCCTGATCGCCTGCCAGATCTTCTGCGGCGTGAGCGGGGTGTTGAGCTGGGCGATACCGAGCTCGGCGAGCGCGTCCATCACGCCGTTGGTGACGCAGGGCGGGCCGCCGATCGCGCCGGATTCGCCGCAGCCCTTGGCGCCGAGCGGATTGGTGCGGCAGGGCGCGGAATCATCGAGCGTCACCACGATCGGCGGAACGTCGTCGGCACGCGGGATGCAGTAGTCCTGGTAGCTCGCGGTGAGAAGCTGGCCGTCCGGATCATAGGACACGCCTTCATACAGCGCCTGGCCGATGCCCTGCGCGACACCGCCGTGGATCTGGCCCGAGACCAGCATCGGGTTCACGGCGACGCCGACGTCGTCGACCGTGGTGTAGCGCACGACGCGGGAGACGCCGGTCTCGGGATCGATCTCGACCTCGCAGATATGCGTGCCGTTCGGCCAGCTCGGACCATCGACCTCGCCTTCGGAATCGACGCTGAGCTTGGCACCGCCTTCTTTCTCGGCGAGCTCGAACAGGCTGATGCGGCGGTCGGTGCCGACGACGGTGAGCATGCCGCCCTGATATTCGATGTCCTCGACCGAGGTCTCCAGCACATTCGCCGCCTTCTCGCGCGCCTTCTGGATCAGGTCGTTGGAGGAGACCGCGACCGCGGTGCCGCCGACGAATAGCGAGCGCGAGCCGACGCTGCCAAAGCCCGTCGCCAGATCAGTGTCGCCCTGGACGACGTCGATCTTGTCCATGGGAATGCCGAGCGTGTCGGAGATCATCTGGGTGTAGGTGGTCTGAAGCCCCTGCCCCATCGCCATGGTGCCGGAGTGCAGGATGACGCGGCCCTGCGAGGTCGCATGCAGGCTGACCTTTTCGGTGTGCGCGCGGCCGCCGGTCCATTCGATGTAGGAGGTGAGCCCGCGACCGTAGAGCAGGCCCTTCTTCTTCGCCGCCTTTTTGCGTGCGGCAAAGCCGTCCCAGTCGGCGAGCTTGGTGGCGCGGTCGAGCATGTGTGCGAAAGCGCCGGAATCGTAGACCTGGCCGGCCGCGTTCGTGTAGGGCAGCTGCGCCGGCTTGATGTAGTTCGCTTTGCGGATCGCGCGCGGATCCATGCCGATCTTTCGCGCGGCGGCGTCGAACAGACGCTCGACGATGAACACGGCCTCGGGACGGCCCGCGCCGCGATAGGCGCCGACCGGTGCGGTGTGGGTCATCACCGTCTTCACCTCGAAATGCACCAGCGGCAGGTCATAGACGCCGGTCTGCACGAAAGGCCCGAGCACCAGCGGAATGATATTGCCCGTGCCCGAGGAATAGGCGCCGGTGCAGCCGATCGACCTGACGCGATAGGCGAGCACGCGCCCCTTCTCGTCCAGCGCGAAGGAGGCGGTCGAGGTGAGATCGCGGCCGTGGGTGCCGCTGACGAACTCGTCGGTGCGGTCGCCGCGCCAGCGGATCTTCTTGTTCAGCTTGGTCGCGGCGTAGGCGACGATGCCGTCCTCCGGATAAAGGCTGGTCTTCTGGCCAAAACCGCCGCCGATGTCGCCGACCAGCACGCGGACACTGTCCTTGGGACGCTTGAGGATCGCTTCTGCCAGAAGATCACGGGTCGAGGCCGGCGTCTGCGACTGCACGTGCAGAAGGAGGCGGCCGGACTTCTTGTCGATCTCGGCAATGGTCGAACGCGGCTCCATGGCGGAGGGCACAAGGCGCTGGCTGACGATGTCGAGCTCGACCGTATGTGCGGCCTTGGCGAAGGCTTCATCGACCTTGGCGGCATCGCCATAGCTCATGGCGCCGACGATGTTGTCGGGCGCCTCGGGCCACACCACAGGCGCGCCGGGCTTCACGGCCTCGACAGGGTCGACCACCGCGGGCCGTACGTCGTACTCGACGACGACCGCCTCCGCCGCGCTCTGCGCCGCGACGCGCGAGGAGGCCACCACCGCCGCCACCGCCTCACCGGTGTAGCGCACGACCTCATGGGCGAGCAGGCGGCGCGGCGGCACCGTCATCGGCTTGCCGTCGGGGCGCTTGAATATGTTGAGGGTCGGGATGCTGCCGATGTCGTCCTTGACGAGGTCGGCGCCGGTATAGATGGCCGTGACGCCGGGCATCGCGGCGGCCGCGCTGGTGTCGATCGAGACAATCTTCGCGTGGGCATGCGGTGAGCGCAGTACATGCAGCCACAGCGCGCCGTCCTCCGGCTTGTCGTCGATGAACTGCCCCTTCCCGGTGAGCAGCCGCTGGTCTTCCAAACGCTTGACGGGCTGCCCCGCTCCGAAACGCAAACTGCCGGGAAGAATGTTCATTCCAAAGGTCCCTTGGATCTTATCGAAACTGCGGGGGCCTTTTAGCGGATCGATCCGGGGCAGGCCAGCCGCGGTTTTGGGCGGGATATCCCCAATTTCGTCATGTCGCCCCGCGTTTGCCATGCCGGGGCGATGCGCGGCATCGAGCCCGGAATCCATCAGAATCTGCCGCTAAATGGATTCCGGGCTCGCGCTTCGCGCGCCGCGGAATGACGACTACGCCAGCTCCCGCAGCGCCCCTTCCACAACCTTGCGCTGCTCGGCGTCAAGCGCGGCCTGCGGCGGAATGGGGTCGCCGACGTCATAGCCCTGGATCGCAAGCCCTGCCTTGATGCAGGCGGCGAGGTTGAAGCGGGCGAAGGCTTCGTTGATCCGCCACAGCCTTCGCTGCAGCGCCATGGCCTCGTCCCAGCGGCCCTTCTTGCAGAGGTCGTAGAGCGCGACGCTCTGGCGCGGGATGATGCAGGCCGGCCCTGCCATCCAGCCGAGGCCACCGATCAGCATCACGGCCGCCGGAATGTGCGCCGAGGCCGAGAACACGCGCAAGGCATCGCCGCAGCGGTTCATGATCGAGAGCAGCCGTCCGGTGTTGGTCGAGGCATCCTTGATGTAGCCGATGCGCGGATGCTCGGCGAGACGCGCGATGACGTCGAGCGTCAGATCGGAACGCTGGAATTGCGGATTGGTGTAGATGACCACGGGAATATCGACGGCATCAGCGATGCTGCGGAAGTAGGATTCGACCTGGGCGTCGGAGAGTGGAAAATAAGCCTCCAGGATCGCCAGAATGCCGTCGGCACCGAACTTCTGATAGGCCTTCGCCTGCGCGACCGCATCCGCGATCGAGGTCGAGGCAACGCCGGCCACCACGGGCACGCGGCCCTTCGCGGCCTCGATCGTGGTTTGCACAACCGTCGCGCGCTGCGCGGCATTGAGATAGGCGAACTCGCCGGTCGAGCCCAGCGGCGTCAGCCCGTGCACGCCGGCGCCGATCAGATCGTCGCAGAGCCTGCCGAGCACGTTCGTGCGCACCGCACCGTCGGCATCGACGGGCGAAACGAGATAGGGGAAGACGCCGTGAAAGTCGGGCATGTCGGAGAGTATCCCGGGAAATCAGTTGCGCTCTCCGGGTATTAGCAATGCCCGCGCCTTCGATCAAACCTTGATCAGCCGCACCCGCGTGCCCCAGGGATCGACGGCCTCCACGCCATTCGCAAGCGCCGTGACCTGCGCACCGCCCTTGCGCAGGCGTTCCTCCTGCGCGGCGAGCAGCTCCTGCTTCTCCGTCACCAGCGAGAACCAGGCAAGGCCCGTCGTGCTGTCGTCGCGACGGCCGGCGCCCTGGCTCTGCCAGACGTTCATGCCGAGATGGTGGTGATAGCGGCCCGACGACAGGAACGAAGCGCCGTTGCGGCGGCGGGTCGGGTCGAGCCCAACCGTGCCGTGATAGAAGCTCTCGGCCTGCGCGAGATCGCCGACGCGCAAATGCATGTGGCCGATGCGCAGGCCATCCGGCGCCTTCGGATAGTCGCTGACGCGCGGATTGGTCAGCGACAGGAGATCAGGGATGTTGAGCTCGTCGGTCGCCATCTTCACGCTGCCCTCGCTCCACTGCCATTGCGAGGGATCGCGGTCCGCATAGACCTCGATGCCGTTGCCTTCGGGATCGTCGAGATAGACGGACTCGCTGACGAGATGATCGGCAAAGCCCGACAGCTGCACGCGATGCGAGGCGGCATGCACCAGCCAGCGCGCCAGATCCTTGCGCGTCGGCATCAGGAAGGCGGTGTGGTAGAGACCCGCCGCATTGCGCGGCTCGGTCGCGGCCTCGGGACGGGCCTCCAGCACCAGCAGCGCGATCCCGCCCGTGCCGAGCTTCGCCGATGTCGCCGAGCGCTCCATCACGGTGAGCCCGAGCACGTCGCGGTAATAGTCCGCGACCACATCGAGATTCTTCACCCGCAATGTCACCATGCCCACGCGCATCGGCGTACGGCTGGCATAGGTCGGCCCGCCGCCTTGCGGAGTGCCCTCGGCGCGCGCCGCGGCCGCAGCGGCGGCTGCAAGCGAGGTTGCGCCGGCGAGTTGCAGCAGGGTTCGGCGGGTGAGATCGATGGTCATGGGTCTGGGCTCGCCATAAACTTGGGGCCGTAAGGCGCAATGCTGGGCGGATTGCTACACGGTCCCGTGAGCGGGTCCCAATCACAACTGCGTCGGCCGGGACAATACGGTGGGCGGTCACGGAAGTCCTGGCCATCCGGCCAGTTTCCAGATCGGTCGCGACATCCCAGATTGGGGACAACAGACAGGAGTCGTCCATGACCGACCTCGCCCCCCTTTCCGCGCTATCGTCCGCGCTCGCGGATGTCGTGGCGCGCACCGCGCCTTCCCTCGTCGCCGTGCATTCGCATCGTTCTCGCGCGTCCGGCTTCGTCTGGAAACCCGGCCTCATCATTACCGCCGATGAGGCACTCGCCGACGAGGGCGAGGTCGAAATCACGCTGGCCGACGGCAACGCGGTGGCCGCGACCATCGTCGGCCGCGACCATACGACCGATATCGCGCTACTTCGCGCCAATACCGACATCGCTCCGGTCAAGCTCGCCGCCACCGTCCCGGCGCTCGGCGCGCTCTCGATCGTGGTCGCGACCGACCGCGGTGCGCCTTCGGCGGGTCTCGGCGTGGTGTCGGCCGCAGGCCAGAGCTGGCGCAGCCTGCGCGGCGGCGACATCGACGCGCGGATCGAGCTCGATGTTCGCCTGCGCCCCGGCCAGGAAGGCGGGCTTGCGCTCAATGCGGCCGGCGAGGCGTTCGGCATGGCCGTGCTCGGCCCGCGACGCGTGCTGGTGATCCCGACCGCGACGATCGAGCGCGTCGCCGCGCAGCTCGAGACGCGCGGCCGCATCGCCCGCGGCTATCTCGGCCTGGGGCTCCAGCCGGTGCGGCTCGACGACGGCATCGGCGCGATGGTGATGAATGTCGACAAGGCCGGGCCTTCCGCGGCAGCCGGCATTCGCCAGGGCGACGTGATCGTGGCCGTCAACGACCAGAAGCTGTCCAGCGTGCGTGCGCTGTCGCGGACGCTGGGGCCGGCGAGCGTCGGTTCGGTGGTCGATGTCGCGGTGCGCCGCGGCGGCGAGCCGGTCAGCTTCAAGGTCACGATCGGCGAGAGGCCCGAGGCGTGAGCGAGGACATCGCCCCCGAGATCGTGCTCGCGCTTGAGATCGACGATCCCGCCCTCGCCGATCGCATCGCCGCACTGCTCGGCGGCGTCGCGGGGCTGCGGCTCGCCGCCCCCGGAGAGCAGGCCACCGCGACCGTCGTCGCGCAAGCCGCGCGCGGCATTGCCGGCGACTTCGCGCTGACGCAGCGCGAGCTCGACGTGCTCGCGCTGATGGCGGAGGGCGCTTCCAACAAGATGATCGCGCGTCAGCTCGGGATCTCCGTTCACACGGTGAAATTCCATGTCGGCTCGCTGCTCGACAAGCTCGACGCCACCGGCCGCACCGATGCCGTCGCGCATGCGGCGCGCCGCGGCGTGATCAATTTATAGGCCCATCCGGAGCTATTGCGGCGAGAGCGCAGGAAATCGAAGCTCGATCGTCAGCCCGGGTGCGTTGTCGCGCAGCGCGATCTCGGCGCTGTGCAGGCGCGTGATCGCGGCAACGAGGCTCAGGCCGAGGCCGTTGCCCGGCGTGTAGCGGCTCTGCTCGAGCCGGTAGAAGCGTTTGAACACGTGATCGCGCTGCTCCACGGGAATGCCGGGTCCGTCATCGGTGATCGCAATCACCGCGCCGCCATCGGCGCGCTGGCAGGTCACGGTCACCTGCCCGCCCGCGCGGCCATGCTTGATCGCGTTGTCGACGAGATTGGCGATAGCGTCGAACAGGAGGTCGCGATCGCCGGTCACCGGCACCTCGCGCTCTCCGTTCAGGCTCAGACGGGTCGCGACCTGTTCGGCTGCAGCGTCGTAGAGCTCGACGACCTCGCCGGCGATCTCGGCGAGGTTGAGCGCGCGAAAGGCGCTGCGGCGGGCGCGGGTCTCGATCTCGGATATACGCGTGATCGAGGCGAACATGCCGAGCACGGCATCGAGATCGGCGATGGTGTGACCGATCAGCGTCGCGTCGGCCTCGCTGTTGCGCGGGGTGTGATAGGCCTTTTCCAGCCGGCCGCGCATGCGCGTGAGCGGCGTGCGCAGATCGTGGGCGACGTTGTCGCTGACCTGCTTGACCTCACCCATCAGCGTCTCGATGCGATCGAGCATCAGGTTGAGGTTCTCCGCAACGCGGTCCCATTCGTCATGACTGCCGCGCAGGGGGATGCGCCGGTCGAGGCCGGCGAGCATGATGGCACGGCTCGTCGCATTGATCTCCTCGATCCGCCCGACGGTACGCCGCGTCACCAGCACGGCGGCGAGCCCGGCCAGCGCCAGGAGCAGCACGGCGACCGCCACCATCGCGAGCTCGATCATCCTCGTGAAGCCGTCGTGATCGCCGACGTCGCCGAGCCTGCTCCGCACATAGCCAAGCGTCCCGAAATAGACATAGGCCATGATCGCCGCGACGATCAGTCCGAACGCGGCGATCGCGATCAGCGCCAGTCTGAACGTCGAAGAGCGTAACGTGTTAGCCAGGAGCACGGAGGCAATATCCGATGCCGCGGATGGTGTGGATCAGCGGATAGGCCTGGCTGTCGTCGACCTTGCGGCGGACGCGGCCGACATAGACGTCGATGATGTTGGTGGAAGGATCGAAGTGGAGGTCCCAGACATGCTGCAGCAGCATCGCGCGGGAGACGACGCGGCCCTCGTTGCGGACAAGATATTCGAGCAGCTGGAACTCGCGCGGCAGTAGCGGGATCTTGCGGCCGCGTCGGCTGGCGCTGCGCGCGATCAGATCGATGGCGAGGTCGCCGACCCGCAAGATCGTTTCCTTGGCGATGGTCTCGCTGCGGCGGCCGAGCGCCTCGAGCCTCGCCAGCAGTTCGACGAAGGAGAAAGGCTTGACCAGATAGTCGTCGCCGCCGGCACGCAGGCCCCGCACGCGGTCGTCGACCTCGCCGAGCGCGGAGATGATCAGGAAGGGTGCGGCAATGCCGTCGTCGCGCAATTGCCGCATCACGGCGATGCCGTCGATGTCGGGCAGCATGCGGTCGATGGTGATCACGGCATAGTCGCGCGCGACGCCGTGGCTCAGGGCCTCGCGCCCGGTCGCCGCAAGATCGACCTCATAGCCCGAGGTCGTCAGCTCCTCGGCGAGCTGGCCTGCGGTTTCCGGGTCGTCCTCGACGACCAGGATGCGACGGTGACCTCCGGTCATGACGAACTCCGCGCGACGGTCGCCACCAGACTATCCCGTTCCGGGGCTGAGCGGAACCGCCCGGTGGCGATCGCGACAATGGTGCGGTACGGCAATGCTAGTACCAATTGTATCCGCACACATTGACCCATTGCCAGCCATAGGCCGTCCAGCTCCTTTGCCAGCAGCCGTCGTCGTAATAGTTGGCGTAGACGAAGGGCGCGCCGAAGAAGGCGAACCGGTGGAAGCGATGATGCCGGAAGAAGAAGGCGTGGCGGCCAACGAAGGGCCGACCGCGCCAGCCCGCGCCCGCAAACCGCGGCCCGAAGGCGGCACGGGTCGCGAACGGTGCACCGGCAAAGCGCGGCCCGATCATGGCGTGGGCAGCCATCGGCGAACCTGCGAAGCGCGGCGCAAAGGCCGCACGCGCCATCGGCGCGCCGCCGAAGCGGGCGCCACCGAAATGAGCTCCACCCATGCCGCCGACATGCATACCGCCACCCATACCGCCGACATGCATACCGCCACCGCCGAAATGCCCGCCTCCGAACCCGCCATGGCCGCCGCCGCCAAAGCCGCCTCCGCCATGTCCGCCACCGCCGCCACCACCGCGCGCGAGAACGGGCGACGCGACCGCCAGCGTCGCAGCAAGTGCCGCCGCGACGAGCCCTGTGAGAAGCCTGTTGTTCATCGGATAATCCTCCTTACGGTGCAGCGGTCGTCTCGCTGCACGAGGGGGATCAGGAGAAGCGAATGCGCTGTCCCCATCAACTTACAAATGCGCCAGATTCTGACGCCAAAGTCAGGAACGCGCGCTCCCTCACACCCTCTCCCCGTTCTTACGGGGAGAGGGTGGGGTGAGGGGCTGCTTCCGCGATCGCGATTTTGAATTGGAGGCAGAATACTCTCGCGACACGCAATCGTGTACGAGTCGGAGAGATTATTGATGTGGCTCGGGGACTGCCTTGCCCCTCACCCGGATCGCTGAAGCGATCCGACCTCTCCCCGCTGAAGCGCGGGGAGAGGTTGAAGATCGCCTCACGCCGGCTTGCCGCGTCCGCTCTTCTCGGCCGCACGGCGCAGTGCCTCGGCGAGCGCGCCGCCACCGGAGGATTCCTGCTTGCGCGGCGCCGACGAGGTCATGCGGCCAGTGTTGCGCGAATTGTCGCGCTGCATGCCCGGGGCATCCTTCTTCGCGCCGACCTCGTCGTCAAGACGCAGGGTCAGCGAGATGCGCTTGCGCGCAACCTCGAAATCCAGAACCTTCACCTTGACGATGTCGCCGGGCTTCACCACCTCGCGCGGGTCCTTGATGAAGGTCTTTGACATCGCCGAGATGTGCACGAGGCCGTCCTGGTGCACGCCAATGTCGACAAAGGCGCCGAAGGCGGCGACGTTGGTCACCGTGCCCTCGAGGATCATGCCCTTCTGGAGATCCTTGATCTCCTCGACGCCTTCCTTGAACACCGCCGCCTTGAACGCCGGGCGCGGGTCGCGGCCCGGCTTTTCCAGTTCGCGCAGGATGTCGGTGACGGTCGGCAGACCGAAGGTCTCGTCGACATAATCCTTCGGCTTCAGCGTACGCATGACATCGCTGTTGCCGATCAGCGCCTTGATATCGCTCTTGGTCGCCGCGAGGATCCGCCGCACCACCGGATAGGCCTCCGGATGCACGCCGGACGCATCGAGCGGGTCCTCGCCGCCGAGGACGCGCAGGAAGCCCGCACACTGCTCGAACGCCTTCGGCCCGAGCCGCGGCACCTCCTTCAGCGCCTTGCGCGACTTGAACGGGCCGTTGGCGTCGCGATGCTGCACGATGCTCTGTGCCAGCCCGGCGCCCACGCCCGACACCCGCGCGAGCAACGGCGCCGAGGCGGTATTGACGTCGACGCCGACCGCGTTCACGCAGTCTTCGACCACGGCATCGAGCGACTTGGCGAGCTTGGCCTGGCCGAGATCGTGCTGGTACTGCCCGACGCCGATCGCCTTGGGCTCGATCTTGACGAGCTCGGCGAGCGGATCCTGCAGGCGGCGGGCGATCGAGACCGCACCGCGCAGGGTGACGTCCAGCCCGGGCAGCTCCTGCGAGGCAAAGGCGGAGGCCGAATAGACCGACGCGCCGGCTTCCGACACCACGATCTTGGTCATCTTCAGTTCAGCAAGGCCCTTCACCAGATCGGTCGCGAGCTTGTCGGTCTCGCGCGAGGCGGTGCCGTTGCCGATCGCGATCAGCTCGACGCGATGCTTCAGCGCGAGCCTGCCGAGGATCGCGAGCGACTCGTTCCACTGCCGCTGCGGCTCGTGCGGATAGATCGCGGTGGTATCGACCACCTTGCCGGTCGCGTCGATGACGGCGACCTTGACGCCGGTGCGGTAGCCGGGATCGAGCCCCATGGTGACGCGGGTGCCGGCCGGCGCGGCCAGCAAGAGGTCGCGCAGGTTCGAGGCGAACACACGCACGGCCTCGGTCTCGGCCGCGTTCCACAGCCGCATGCGCAGATCGATGTTGAGATGCACCTGGATCTTTGTCCGCCAGGCCCAGCGCACGGTGTCGATCAGCCAGCGGTCGCCCGCGCGCTTGAGGTCGGCAATGCCGAACCGCTTCATGATCTTCAGTTCATAAGCGCTCGGCACGCCCGGCGGCGGCGCTTCGGCTTCGGCCTGAATCTGGAGATCGAGAATCTCCTCCTTCTCGCCGCGGAACATCGCGAGGATGCGGTGCGACGGCAGTTTCGTCAGCGGCTCGGAGAACTCGAAATAATCGGCGAACTTTTCGCCCTCGGTCTTCTTGCCCTCGCGCACCTTGGAGGCCATGCGCGCGTTGGTCCACATCTCCTCGCGCAAGCTTCCGATCAGGTCGGCGTCCTCGTCGAAGCGTTCGACCAGGATGGCGCGGGCGCCGTCGAGCGCAGCGGCGGCATCGGCGACGCCCTTCTCGGCGTTGACGAACGCTTCTGCCACGACCTTCGGATCGTTGCCGGGCTCGGCCATCAATTGATTGGCGAGCGGCTCGAGGCCGGCTTCCTTGGCGATCTCGGCCTTGGTGCGGCGCTTCGGCTTGAACGGCAGATAGATGTCTTCCAGGCGCGCCTTGCTGTCGGCGGCGAGGATGGTGGCTTCGAGTGCGGCATCGAGCTTGCCCTGCTCGCGGACCGATTCGAGGATGGCCTTGCGGCGGTCTTCGAGCTCGCGCAGGTAGACGAGGCGTTCTTCCAGCGTGCGCAGTTGCGTATCATCGAGCGCGCCGGTCGCCTCCTTGCGGTAGCGGGCGATGAAGGGAACCGTGGCGCCGCCGTCGAGCAGCGTCACCGCCGCCTCGACCTGCTCCGCCCGAACCCCAAGCTCCTGCGCAATCTTCTGGTTGATATTTGCCACGCGAGAATCCCTCTTCCAAGCACGCGACCAGAACCGAACCACCGGTCGCGGGACGCCGCTTATGAACCAACCGGGGTTGATTCATCAAGGTGCGGTGCGGAACAGTCGACAGAGCATTTTTTGTCGAACCGATGCGATCTCGCCACATTCGTGCGGGGTGTGACGGCGGGCCGCTGACGATGCGAACACTCTATCCCATTGTCGTCCCGGCGAAAGCCAGGGCGATATCGGGCGCGACCACGTCAAACGGTCATTGCGAGGAGCGCAGCGACGAAGCAATCCAGACTGCCGCGCCATGGTGAAACTCCGTATTGCTTCGCCGCGTTCACAATCATGGCGCCCCCCTTCATGCTGCGCCGCGATCCGGTCCAGACTTTGGGAGCCATCGACCTCTCCATTCGACGCAACCCTGCTCTTCGCGCCGTCTCGGTTGATTCGCGCGGTTCCTTGCGAAAGGAAGGTGGCCACGAGAGGGATTGAATCGCATGACTTTGCCGATGAGCTGGAGTGAATGGGCGCAGCACGATGGCGTGGCGCTGGCGGCGCGCGTCCGCAACGGTGAGCTGACGCCCAAGGAACTGGCGCGCCAGGCCGGGGCCGGCGTTGCCAAGGTCAATCCGGCGCTGTCCGGCGTGGTCGAGCTGTTCGACGACGTCATAGCCGAGCCCGCCAAGGACGGCGCCAATCTGTCCGGACCGTTCGCCGGCCTGCCCTTCCTGATGAAGGATCTCGGCCCGACCATGAAGGGCCGGCTTCAGGAGATGGGCTCACTTTTGATGCGCGGCAACCGCGCGGCGGCCGATACCTTCCTGACCGGCAAGTTTCGCCAGGCGGGACTCAATCTGATCGGACGGACCACGACGCCGGAGTTCGGCGTGTGCAGCTCGGCGGACAATCCGGCGGTCTATGTGACGCGCAATCCCTGGGACACCGACTACACCACCTGTGGCTCCTCGGCCGGCAGTGCCGCGATGGTCGCGGCCGGCGTGGTGCCGATCGCGCATGCGACCGACGGCGGCGGCTCGATCCGCATTCCCGCCGGCGTCAACGGCAATATCGGGCTGAAGGTCTCGCGCGGCGTGTTCTCGCTCGCGCCGCATCTGTCCGATCTCAGTGGCCTCGTCTCGATCCAGGGCTGCCAGTCGCGCTCCGTACGCGACACCGCCGCCTTCGTCGACCATGCCCGCGGGCCGGCGCCCGGCGAATTCATGCCATTCTGGACCACCGCCCAGCCCTACGGCGAGATGATCAAGCGCGATCCGGGCAAGCTGAGGATCGCGCTATCGCATCATTGGGGCGACTACACCGCAACGTCGCACATCGCCGCCGAGCTGGAGAAAGCCGGCCGCTTCCTCGAAGGCCTCGGCCACCACGTCGACCACGCGCTGCCGGAGCTCGACTTCCGCGCTGCCTTCGACGCGCAGACCACCTGCTACATCAGCAACTTTGCCGTGGTGATCTCCAATATGCTCGCCGCGCGTGGGCTGGAGCGGCCGCCGGAGGATCTGGTCGAGCCCGTCAACATCCGGATCTGGGAAGCCGGGCGGCACACGAGCTTCGCCGAGCGGGCGAAGATGCAGGCGGTGTTCAACACGACGTCGCGCGGTTTCGGCGCGTTCTTCGAGCAATGGGACGTCATCCTAACGCCGGTCACCGCGCTGCCGACGCCGAAGGTCGGCACGAAAGAATATCTCACCATATCCGACAATCCGGCCGTCCTCGACTGGTTCGGCAATCTTTGGCGCAATTTCGCCTTCACGCCGCTGGCCAATCTCTGTGGCATGCCCGCGATCTCGATGCCGATGGCCACGCACGAGCACGGGCTGCCGCTCGGCATCCAGGCGATCGCCAAGCAGGCCAATGACGGCCTGCTCCTGCAACTCGCTGCGCAGATCGAGCGCGCCATCGACGGCAAGTGGAACGGCGGCAAGAAGCCGAAGGTGCACGTCGGCTGAGGCACGGCGATCGCATCGATCTGCGATCGCGCGATCGGCTTCAGTTCTTCACGGTCGGAATCGTCTCGGGGGGGTGCTGCTGACCCTGCTGATACATGGCGAGCGCCTTGTCGAGCGCTTCACGCAGCGCCAGCGCCGCGCCCGGACTGCAACGCAGATGCGCGGTCTGCACCACGTCAACCCTGACGGCAGCGCCGATCGGCATCAAGAGATTCGCGGCGAGCTCGATCTGGATTGCACCGTTGTGATGGCCGAAGCACGACGCGCCGTCGAAATAGATGACCGGAGCGCGTTCGGCGCTGGAAGTCGAAATGGTGACGGGCCCCTGGTTGGTGACGGACGTTTCGGGGTCGGCCATGGGCACTCCTGCAGGCAGTGGACAAACGGAGGGCCACCATCGGCGCTTCGCACGGCCATGTCGAGGCCAAACCGGCCGGCAGCCCCGCCCCGCTAGGGCGCTTTGCGAGGTTTTGCACGATGGGCGCCACTGGTCTAGAACGTCGCCATGTCGACTTCACAGACCATCGGGTTGCCGTTCGAGGAACTTGCCGAGGCCATCAAAGGTCGCCGCTCCGACTACGGCCACATCAGCGGGCTCCAGCTCGACCGATTTGCGCCCGGTGAGGCCTGGTCCAGCCTGCCCTATCGTCCCGTCTTCGTCGGCGACACCGAGACCGGTGTGCTGCATGGCGGGGTCGTCACGGCGATGCTGGACGAGAGCTGCGGCATGGCGGTGCAGCTCGCGCTCGACGGCACGCGCGCGATCGCGACGCTGGATCTGCGCATCGACTACCAGAAGCCGGCGACGCCCGGCCTCGACATCAAGGCGCATTCGGTCTGCTATCGCACCACCCGCTCGATCGCCTTCGTGCGCTCCACGGCCTATCAGGAATCCGAGGACGATCCGGTCGCGACCGCCACCGCCTGCTTCATGATCGGCGCCAACCGCACCAACATGCTCGCCGACCGCAGGGTGGATACGCGCGCCATCCCCACGCTGGAGGCGCCGGACGATCCCGCGGGCCCGTTCGCAAGCAGCCCATTCGCGCGATGCCTCCGCATCCGCGTCAACGACGACGGCACGCTGACGATGCCGTTCTCGCCAAAGATCATCGGCAACCCGATCCTCCCCGCGATCCATGGCGGCATGACCGGCGCCTTCCTCGAGACCACCGCGATCGTCGGCGTGACGCGCGAGCTCGGCATAGCTGCATTGCCCAAGCCGATCGGCCTCACGATCAATTACCTGCGCTCCGGCCGCGCGCTCGACAGTTTTGCCAATGTTTCGATCGTGAAACAGGGCCGGCGCATCGTCGCCTTCGAGGCGCGGGCCTGGCAGGACGATCCCGCCAAGCCTATCGCCACTGCTTTCGGCCATTTCATGCTGCGGCCGACGCCCGGGAACGACGAGGAATAGGTGTATTTTACTTGACGGCCAAGGCTTGACGTCCAAGGCTTGAGGTAGGCTTGACGGCCAAGGTTTGGGCCACAACGATAGCGCATTCCCCGCGAGAGGTATTGGATTGCGGCATCCGATCGACATCGTCGCTATGTTCGCCGCCCTCTGGCTGCTGGCGTCGATGGTGCTCGACGCGGTGACGCCGAAGGAGCTGACGGCGGTCATGATCGGTATCGCGATCGGGCCTGCCATCGTCATTACCGCCGTGTTCTATTATCTGCGCTGTCCGCGCACGGATTTCGCGGTGATGTTCTCCGCGCTATGGCTGATCTCGGACATCGCCATCGGCTTCATCTCGCCGATGCCGCTGCCGCACTTCCTGATCGTGCTCGGCTTCGTGCCGGCGCTGCTGGTCGGCCTCGTCCTGCACTGGCAGCGTTTCCAGCGCCGTCACGAGCGGTTCGCCTGGCCCTCGATCAAGCGGGGCTAGCGCGGCAGCAGGTTGGTCTTGGCTAGATCCAGGACCTCGTCGCCGCGGCCGTTCATCACGGCGCGCAGGACCCAGAGGCTGAAACCCTTGATCTGCTCGGGCGTGATGGTCGGCGGCATCGACAGCTCCTGCTTGGCGGTGACGACGTCGAGCAGCGCCGGCCCATTGTGCGACAGCATCTCCTTCATCGCGCCGGGGAGCTCGCCGGGGTCCTCCACGCGTTTGGCAAAGATGCCCATCGCCCGCGCCATTGCCGCGAAATCCGGGTTCTCCAGGTCGACATTGGTGTCGACGAAGCCGGCCGCCTTCATCTCCAGCGCGACGAAGCCGAGCACGCCGTTGTTGAAGACGACGACCTTCACCGGCAGCTTCATCTGCGTCAGCGTGATCAGATCGCCCATCAGCATGGTGAAGCCGCCATCGCCCGACAGCGAGATCACCTGGCGGCCGGGCTGCGCGGCCTGCACGCCGATCGCCTGCGGCATGGCGTTGGCCATCGAGCCGTGCGTGAAGGAGCCGATTAGCCGGCGGCGGCCGTTCATCTTGAGATAGCGCGCGGCCCACACCGTCGGCGTGCCGACGTCGGCGGTGAACACCGCATCATCAGTCGCATGGTCGCTGACGACCTTGGCGAGAAATTGCGGATGGATCGGCTTGCTGCCCGGCGTGCCCTTGGCGAGGGAGTCGAGGCCTTCGCGCGCTTTCTTGTAGTGCGCGATCGCATCGTCGAGATGCCTCCGCTGCGTCTTGGTCTTCAACAACGGCAGCAGCGCCTCGATGGTCAGCCTGACGTCGCCGACAAGGCCGAGATCGAGCTTGCAGCGCCGGCCGAGGTTTTCCGGCCTGATATCGACCTGCGCGACCTGGCAGTCGGTCGGGAAGAACTGCTTGTAGGGAAAATCGGTGCCGAGCATCACGAGGGCATCGCAGGCATGCATGGCCGCGTAGCCCGAGGAGTAACCGATGAAGCCGGTCATGCCGACGTCGTAGGGATTCTCGTACTCGACGTGCTCCTTGCCGCCGAGCGCATGCACGATCGGGCTCTTCAGGGTCTCCGCGAGCTGCATCAACAGTGCATGCGCGCCAGCACAGCCGCGGCCGCAGAACAGCGTGACGCGCTCGGCGCCGTTCAGGAGATCCGCTAGCGCCTTCAGCTCATCGGCATCCGGCACGACCTTCGGCGCCGACAGCGCGAGCCCGCGTGTTGCGGACAGCGCGCGCTTGGGCGGCGCGCGGAAGGCGACGTCACCGGGCATGGCGACGACGGCGACGCCGCGCAAGCCAACTGCCGCGCGGATGGCGTTTTCGAGCACGTATGGCAGCTGGCTCGCGTCCGAGATCAGCTCGCAATAATGGCTGCACTCGCGGAAGAGATTTTGCGGATGCGTCTCCTGGAAATAGCCGCCGCCAATCTCGGCCGACGGAATCTGCGCCGCGATCGCGAGCACAGGAACGCGGCTGCGATGGGCATCGAACAATCCATTGATGAGATGCAGATTACCAGGTCCACAGGAGCCCGCGCACACGGCGAGGCTGCCGGTCATCTCGGCTTCGCCGGCGGCGGCGAACGCCGCAACCTCCTCGTGCCGGACATGCACCCATTCAATGGTGCCACGGCGCCGCAGCGCTTCGGTCAGACCGTTCAAGCTGTCGCCGACGATGCCATAGATCCGCTTGACGGCCGCCTGCTCGAGCGTTGCCACGAACAGGTCGGCTACGTTGTTGATCGCCATGTCGGCCTCCTGATCTCGCTGGTGCAGCAGGATAGGATACAAACCGGCTGTGACGGGATCACGGCTGGTTTATTGCCGGCTCAGCCTTTCGAAATCGCCCGATCGTAGGCCGTGACCGTCGCCTTGGCGCGAACCGCGACATCGGCCGCGGTCATGCCGGGCTTGTAGAGGTTGCTGCCGAGCCCGAATGCGGTCACGCCGCCTTTGATGTACTCCGCGAAATTCTGGTCGGAGACGCCGCCGACCGCGGCGATCATGACGCCGGCCGGCAGCACGGCGCGGATCGCGGCAATGCCGGACGCGCCGAGCACGCTCGCGGGGAAGAATTTCAGGCTCGATGCGCCCGACCGCGCCGCGAGCAGCGCTTCGGTCGGCGAGAACACGCCGGGCATCGTCACCATGCCGTGCTGATGCGCGCGCGCCAGCACCTCGGTGTCGACATTCGGCGAGACCATCAGCTTGCCACCGACGTCATGGAGGCGGTCGACATTCTCGGGCGTCAACACCGTGCCCGCGCCGATCAGCACGCCGGCAGGCGCGAGCTTTACCGCGGTGGCGATGGAGCGGAACGGATCCGGCGAGTTCAGGGGAATCTCGATCGCGGTCATGCCGGCCTCGATCAGAACGCCGACGATGGCTTCTGTCTCCTCGGGCTTCACACCACGCAAGATCGCGACCAGCGGTCGCTTCATCGAGGGAAAGGGAACGCTCATCTCAAGATTCCTTCTACTTCGTCCAGATCGCGGCGGCCGCCATCGACAAGCCGCGGCGGACCGCCTCGTCCGCATCGACCGGCGCAACGGACACCGACAGCGCGTCGAAGGCAAGCCGATACAGCATCGCGAGCCGTCCCGAGGCAATCAGCGTGATGCCCTGCTTTGGCGCGGCACCGGAGAGTCCCGCCGCCAACTCGACGCCGATCAACGTGCCGGAAAGTGTCTCGCGCGCCGCGGCCGGCGTGCCGCCGAACAAGAGCTGGCGCGACCGCACACCGAACAGAAGATTGGCAGCGAAGGCCGGCGCCTTGTACGCAGCGATAACGGCCGCCTTGAAGCTCGCGACGTCCTCGGCGTCTTCGGCGCCGGCGACCGCGAGCGACAGGATCGTCTCGCGCGAGACCACGCTGAAGAGCTCGCCGGTCATGAAGGTGGAGAAATGTTCGACGGTGCCGTCTTTCACCCGCACCCATTTCGAATGCGTGCCGGGCATGCAGACCAGCGCCTCGCCTGCGGCGTCGAGACTGAGCGCGCCGAGCAATTGGGTCTCCTCGCCGCGCATCACGTCCGGCGACTTCGCGTCGCGCTGCGCGATGCCCGGCAGGATCCGGATGTCGCGGGCCTCGCCGGGCACGGGCGCGGCCTGCTTCAAAATCGCAGGCAGCGGCGCCGGCGTGTCGACATAGCCAGCCTCGACCCAGCCTTGCCGCGCACCCGCCATGCCGCAGACGAGAACCGGGAGATGATCGGGCGCCTCGATCGCGGCGAGATGCGATTGCAGCACGGACGCGAACCCGGCCTTGGCTGCCGCCAGCATGCCCTCGCCGCTGCGACGTTCGGCCAGAACCGTGCCGGTGCGGTCGATCAGCCAGAGCCGGAAGCTGCTGGTGCCCCAGTCCACCGCGACATAGGCGGGCTCGTTCATATCGAATCTGTCCTCGTCTCACCGGCAAGACGCTGTCTCACGACAATGAGACGACGCCTTGCGCATCTGCGTCGAGATACCGGCTATTGCGCGGGCAAACCAGCCTTTTTTCACTGATCCAAGTCTCCTGTGCGCTGGCACACCGCTTGCTGATACTTCGCTACTGGAGTCCATCAACGCGCAACAAGACGCGTCAACATCAGATGAGGAAACACATGGAGATCGGCTATTTCACGATGCCTTCGCATCCGCCGGAGTGCGGCCTGAAGGAAGGGAACGACTGGGACCTCCAGGTCATGCGCTGGCTCGACGAGCTCGGCTACCAGGAGGCCTGGGTCGGCGAGCATCACACCGCGCCCTGGGAACCCAATCCCACGCCGGATCTCCTAATCGCGCAGGCGCTGATGCAGACCAAGAAGCTGCGCATCGGGCCGGGCGGCTTCCTGCTCCCCTATCACCACCCGGCCGAGCTCGCCAACCGCGTCGCGATGCTCGACCACATGTCCGAGGGCCGGCTCAATTTCGGCGTCGCCGCCTCAGGTCTGCCGAGCGACTGGGCGATGTTCAACGTCGACGGCATGAGCGGGCAGAACCGCGACATGACCCGCGAGGCGCTGGAGATCATCCTGAAGCTATGGATGGAGCCGGCGCCCTTCACCCACAAGGGCAAGTACTGGACGGTGACCAAGCCGGACACGATGTTCGACTTCCTGAAACCGCACATCAAGCCGTTGCAGGCGCCGCATCCGCCGATCGGCGTCGCCGGCCTGTCGAAGAACTCGGACACGCTGAAGCTTGCCGGCGAGCGCGGCTTCATTCCGATGAGCCTCAACCTCAATCCGGCTTATGTCGGCAGCCATTGGGACTCGGTCGAGATCGGCGCGGCCAAAACCGGTCGCAAGCCGAACCGGCAGGACTGGCGGCTGGTGCGCGAGGTGTTCGTCGCGGATACCGATGAGGAAGCCTGGAAGCTCTCGACCGGCGACATGATGGGCCGGATGATGCACGAGTACTTCCTGCCGCTGCTCGGCCATTTCGGCTTCAAGGATTATCTGAAGCACGCGCCCGACGTACCCGACAGCGACGTCACCGTCGAATATTGCGCCAAGCGGAACTGGATCGTCGGCTCGCCGTCGACCGTGGCCGAGAAGATCGAGAAGATCTACGACGAGGTCGGCGGCTTCGGCGTGCTCCTGGTGTTCGGCTTCGACTACAAACACAAGGCTGAAGCCTGGCACCACTCGCTCTCGCTGCTCAAGAACGAGGTAATGCCGCGCCTGACGCATCTCGGCTCCGCGAAGAAGGCGGCTTGACCGGCAGCGGGTGCGGCGCGATCGTGCCGCACCCGCCTCAATTTCGGAGATTTCGGCGTGAGCGTCGACGCAACGGACTTCAAGCAGGCGATGCGGCAATGCGCCGGCGCCGTTGCGCTGGTCACGGTGGGCGCCGAGCACGGCACGCGCACGGGGCTGACGGTGACCTCGGCCTGCTCGCTGTCGGACTCACCGCCCTCCCTGATCGTCTGCGTCAACCGCAATGCCAGCGCGCATACCCGCATCCGCGAGGAAGGCGCCTTCGCGATCAACTTCCTGCACGAGGGGCACGCGCTGCTGGCGCTGACCTTCAGCGGTCAAAAGGGCGTCAATGGTGATGATCGTTTCGCCTTCGGCGAATGGAAGCGCGGAGCGACCGGCGCGCCGGTGCTGATTGATGCGGTCGCCGCGTTCGACTGCGTGCTGGCGCAGGAATTCGAGACCAGGACGCATTCGATCTTCGTCGGCGAGGTGCGCGGCGTGTCGCATGCGGCGACGGCCGCTCCGCTGGTGTATCTGCGCGGCCATTTCCATACCCCGCAGGAGATCCGCGAAACGATTTCGCTCGGCGACCTCGATGCACGGCATCTGAGCTGGACGGATTTTTCGTAAGGCCGTTCCCTCTCCCCGTTCTTACGGGGAGAGGATTGGGGTGAGGGGCTGGCGCCGCAATCACGATAACAGCTGGACTCGCGGAGGCTCCCCCTCACCCGCCGCGCTTCGCGCGTCGGCCTCTCCCCGCACGCGGGGAGAGGCGAAACCAGCGGCTCGCTCCTCAACACATCGACAACGACTACTGCGCTGTCTCGATCTTCATCGCCTTGATCTTGCGATAGAGCGTGGCGCGGCTGAGTTTCAGCGCACGCGCGGCTTCGGTGACGCGACCGCCGTGCTTGCGCAGCGCCTCGACGATCGTCGCGCGCTCGGCCGCGGCGAGATCGGGCTCGGCCGCCCGGCCGCCAAACGGCGGCAGATCGAGGTCGGCGTCTGTGATGACCCCGTCCTCCGCCGTGCAGCCGGCGAGCCGCAGCACGTGGCGGAGCTGGCGCATGTTGCCGGGGAACAGATACGCCGACAGCAGCGACCAAGCCTCCTCCGACAAGCGGCAGTTCGGCGCCTCCTCGCGCGCGATCTGGCGGATGACATCGTCCCGGTCGGCGCGCTCGCGCAGGGCCGGCAGCCGCACCTCGATGCCGCGCAGTCGGAAGTAGAGGTCGGCGCGGAAGGCGCCCTCCTCCGCCATGCGGCCGAGATCGCGATGGGTGGCAATGATCAGGCGGATGTCGACGGGCACCGGCCTGAGCGCACCGAGCGGCCAGACCTCGCGGTTTTCCAGGACGCGCAGCAGACGCGTCTGCAGCGCGATCGGCATGTCGCCGATCTCGTCGAGGAACAGCGTGCCGCCATCGGCCTGCACGATCAGGCCCTTCGAGCCTTCACGCCGCGCGCCGGTGAAGGCGCCGGCCTCGTAGCCGAACAGCTCGGCATCGATCAGGCTCTCCGGCATCGCCGCGCAGTTCAGCGCGACATAGTTGTTGCGCGCGCGGCTGCTCGCGGCATGAATGGCGCGCGCGAACACGTCCTTGCCGACGCCGGTCTCGCCATGCAGCAGCACTGGAAGATTGTGATCGCCGATCCTTCTGAGCCGTTTCACGCTCTTGACCAGGCCGGGATCGCGACCGGCAAGCCGGTACAGCGTATCGAACCGGTCGACAGGAGTCCCGCGGCCCTTGACCGGCGCACGCGCGGATGACCTTGCGCGCAGCGGCGGCGCGACATGGGCCTGTCCCAACAGGCTGCCATCGGCGCGGCGCAGCGCGACGATCTCGTCGGCGCTGCGCGCCGCCTGATGATCGAACTTGATGTAGCGCGTTGCGTCGATGCCGGATGCGATCATGCCATCGGTGAGGCTCAGCATCGCGCGCGCCGACCGGCAGGCGCCGACGATGCGGCGGTCCTCGTCATAGGCGATGAGGCCGCTGCCGCCGTCACCCGGCACGGTCGCGATCCAGGCGTTGCGGAAATGATCGCGGAAGATCGCGCCCTCCATCCGCCGCGTCGCCTCCATCGTCACCGCGAGCGCGAGCTGATGCGCCGCGCGCTCGATATCTCGCCGGCAGGAGGTGATGTTGACGGCACCGGCGAGGCGCCCGGCCTGGTCGAACAGCGGCGCCACGGCGCAGGAGAACATGTGCCACTGCTCGCGAAAATGCTCGTCGCGGTGCACCAGGATCGGCTTCTCCTCGGCAAGCGCGGTGCCGAGACCGTTGGTGCCCTCAAAGGCTTCGGCGAAGTTCGAGCCGGTGTAGATCTTCCAGTCCAGGAACATCCTTGCGTCGGCCTCGCCCGGCAGACGGCTGAACAGCATGGTCGCGTTCGTGTCAGCCAGATTGACACAATAGCCCGCGTCGCGCAGCACGCGAGCGAGGTCGTCGAGCTCGGGGGTAAGGAGCCGGATCGTCTTCTCCATCGGCTCGGCGACGTGGCGGACCTCGGCTTCGGTGAGGGTCTGCGGCGGGCCCTGCCGGGCGGGGTCGAGCTTGTGGCTGATCAGGCAGCGCCGCCAGGAGTTGGCGATGCGCGAGGAGGCATCGACGTCGGCCACATGATTGGCGACGGACAAGACACGGGCGACATGGTTCGAGGCCGAAAGGCTGGCCATCGCGGACGTCTCCACCCTGTATTATTGTGCAAAGTCTGGCACCGCAGGCGGGGATGTCAATCGGGAACCGGGAACACGGTGGGGAGCGCGCGCTACTCAGCGCCATCGTGGCCGGGCTTGTCCCGGGCATGACGATGCGGAAGCAGATTGCCTGCTACTCAGCGCCTGAATTGCTGCACCGCCCTCACCACGTATCGATGCACGGCCGCTTCTTCTCCGTCCGCTGCGGCGGCTTCGGTACGGAGCGCAGGCCCGCCATGATCCAGCGGCGCGTCTCGGCGGGGTCGATGACGTTGTCGATCTCGAACACGGAGGCGATCGAGACCGCCTTGCCGTTGGCATAGAGCTCAGCGACCTTGTTGCGATAATAGGTCTCGCGCTCGGCCGGATCGGCGATCGCCTCCATCTCCTTGCGGAAGCCGAGGCGGACATAGCCCTCTAAGCCCATGCCGCCGAACTCGCCAGTCGGCCAGGCCGCGGTGAAGAACGAGGCATGGAAGCCGCCGCCGATCATCGACTGCGCGCCTAGCCCATAGCCCTTGCGCAACACGATGCCGAACAGCGGCACAGTGAGGCTTGCACCAGTGACGAACATGCGCGAGACGTGGCGCACGATCGCGGTCTTCTCCGCTTCCGGGCCGACCATGAAGCCGGGCGTATCGCAGAGCGAGACGATGGGCAGATCGAAGGCGTCGCAGAGCTGGAGGAAGCGCGCGGCCTTGTCGCCGGCGTCGGCATCGATCGCGCCACCGAGATGGCGCGGATTGTTGGCGATCAGGCCGAACGGCCTGCCCTCGATGCGGATCAGCGCCGTGATCATGCCGACGCCGTAGTCGCGGCGCAGTTCCAGCACGGAATCCTTGTCCGCGACGAGATCGATCACGCTGCGAATGTCGTAGACGCGCAGGCGGTTCTCCGGGATCGCCCGGCGCAAGAGGCGCTGGTCGGCCGCCTGCCAGTCCGTCACCGCGCCCTGGAAATAGGACAGGTATTTCTGCGCGACCCGCGTCGCCTCCTCCTCGTCCTCGACGAGGACGTCGATGACGCCGTTCTGCGCCTGGAACGAGACCGGGCCGACTTCGGCGGGATGATAGACGCCGAGGCCGCCGCCTTCGATCATCGCGGGGCCGCCCATGCCGATCGAGGCGTTTTTCGTCGCGATGATGACGTCGCAGCAGCCGAGCATCGCGGCGTTGCCGGCGAAGCAATAGCCCGAGACGACGCCGATGACAGGCACGAGGCCGGAGAGCCTTGCGAACTGCACGAAGGACGGACCATCGAGCCCGGTCATGCCGAGCCGGTCGGTGTCGCCGGGCCGACCGCCGCCGCCTTCGGCATAAAACACCAGCGGGACGCGCCAGTCTTCCGCCAGCGTCAGCATGCGGTCGATCTTCTTGTGGTTCATGTGGCCCTGCGTGCCCGCGAGCACGGTGTAGTCATAGGCCACGACGATGCAGCGCCCGCCGTCCGCACCGAACTTTTCGGCATTGACGGTGGCAACGCCCATGATCAGGCCGTCGGCCGGGGTGTTCTTGATGAGGTCGTCGAGCTTGCGGCGGCGGCGCTGGGCTGCGATGGCAAGGCTGCCATATTCCATGAACGAGCCATCATCGACGAGCTGGGCGACGTTCTCGCGCGCGGAGCGCTGGTTGGTGTTGCGACGACGCTCGACCGAGGCCGGGCGATTTTCATCGAGCGTGTTGGCCTGGCGCGCGATCAGCTCGGCGAGATCAGGGCGGATGTGGTCGAGATCGACATCGGCTTCCGCCGACGACGCGTCGGCCGCGACGTCGAGCGGCTCGAGATACATGATCGGCTCGCCATGCAGCAGCGTGACGCCATCGCCGGCGACGAGCGTCATGACGCGGCCGCCCTGCTCGGCCATCACCAGATGCTCCATCTTCATGGATTCGATCACGGCGAGCTGCTGGCCGGGGCGTACGACCTCGCCTTGCTTCACCTGGATGGTGACGATCGTGCCCTGCAAGGGCGCGGCGACCATGACCGTCCCTTCGGGCACCTCCTGCGCGATGTGCGCCTCAGTGCCGGCGCCGCTTCGCTCGGTTGCAGCGAAGTAGAGCGGCCTTGCCGCGCCATCGGCCTCTTCGACGAGCTTGCCGATATTGCGATCGATGAAATCGGTCGCGATGCGGTTGGTCCTGAAATCGGGATGCGCCAGCACCGCCTGAAGGAAGGCGATGTTGGTGACAACGCCATCGATCCGAAACTCGCGCAAGCTCCGCGAGGCTTTTGCGACCACGTCGTGCCAGGCCTCGCCCGGCGTGTGCACGATGACCTTTGCCAGTAGCGAGTCGAAGGCGGCGCTGGTCTTGTAGCCGGCATAGCCAAAGCTATCGACACGGACGCCCGGGCCTGACGGCGGCTCGAACACCGCGAGCACGCCGCCGGTCGGATGCGTCGCGCCAGTCTCGTCCAGCGTCTCCATGTTGACGCGAAGCTGCATGGCATGGCCGCGCGGCTTCGGGATCGCATCTTGCAACAGGCCGAGCGAGGCCAGTGAGGCGCCGGCGGCGACCGCGAGCTGGGCGCGGACGAGGTCGATCCCGAGCACCTCTTCCGTCACGGTGTGCTCGACCTGGAGCCGCGGATTGGCCTCGATGAAAGCAAAACTGTCGTCGGCGCTGCCGTCGACCAGGAATTCGAACGTGCCGAGATTGTCGTAGGAAGCAGCGGCCGCGAGCTGCTTCGCCGCCTCGATGATGCGGCCGCGCAGGGGCTCGCTCAGCGAGGGGCTCGGCGCCACCTCGATCAGCTTCTGGTGCCGGCGCTGGATCGTGCATTCGCGCTCCCAGAGATGGGAGATGGCGCCGTGGCGGTCGCCGATGATCTGCACCTCGATATGGCGTGCCTGCCGGATCAGCCGCTCGGCATAGACACCGTCGAAGCCGAAGGCGGCCTTGGCCTCGGACTGACAGCGCGCATAGGCTTCCGCGAGATCGTCGGCTTTCTCCACGACCCGCATGCCGCGGCCACCGCCGCCGGCCATCGCCTTGATCACGATCGCCGCATTGCTGCCGAGCGACGCAAAGAACGCCGTGATCTCCTCCAGCGACGATGGGCCGCTGGTGCCGGCGATGATCGGCACGCCGCAGCGTTTGGCGAGCTGGCGCGCCGCAACCTTGTCGCCGAACAGTTCGAGCGCAGCGATCTTCGGTCCGACGAAGGTGATGCCGGCGTCAGCGCAGGCCTTCGCGAACGCGGCGTTCTCGCTGAGGAAGCCGTAGCCGGGATGCACCGCATCGCAGCCGGCCGCTTTGGCCGCTTTCACTACGCCGTCGATATCGAGATAGGCCCGAGCGCCGCGGCCCGGAATTTCGATCGCCTCGTCGACGACGCGGACATGCAACGACAGCGCGTCGTCGGCGGGATGGATCGCGACCGTTGCGATGCCGGCGTCGGCCGCGGCGCGCGCGATGCGAATGGCGATCTCGCCGCGATTGGCGATCAGGAGCTTTTTGAACGACATCGATCTCTCACTCAGACTGCAGCAGGCAAGTTGGGATCGAGGTCCTGCTTCTTCACCTTGCCCGTCGCCGTCAGGGGCAAAGCTTCGATGATGCGGACCTCCGGAATCTTGTAGACGGCCATGCGCTCGGCGCACCAGGCACGCAGGTCCTCAGCGGAGATGGTGCCGACCGCCTCCGGCTTGAGCTGGATATAGGCCACCGGCACCTGCCCCTTGTCGGGATCATCGCGCCCGACCACGCCGGAGCCCAGCACCTTCGGATGCTGTCCGAGCAGTGCCTCGATCTCCGGCGGAAACACGCTCATGCCCTTGACCTTCAGCATCTCCTTGCGGCGACCGAGGAAGTGGAGGAAGCCGTCCCGGTCGATGGTGCCGATGTCGCCGGTGCGCAGCCAGCCATCGATCAGCGACTCCGCGGTCGCCTCCGGCTTGTTCCAGTAGCTCTTGAGTAGCGACGGCGTGCGCACGCGGATCTCGCCTTCCGCGCCGAGCGGCAACAGCGCGCCGGTCTCGAAATCTGTGATCTTGAACTCGGCACCGGGGACCGGCAGCCCGACGAAGATCGGCTGATTGTTGAGATCGAAATCGCCGTCCTGGAAGCCGGCGGTGAAGGTGTTGGAGGTGTGGGTCTCCGTCATGCCCCAGGCCGCCTCCATCAGGATGGTGCCGGTGAGATCCTTCCAGCGCTTGCGATAATCCGCGTTGAGCTTCTTGACGAAGGAAACGACGCGCACCTGCTTCAGCGACGACAGGTCGAACTCGCTCCAGCGCGGATGATCCATTAGCTCGACCGCGCCGTCGACCGGCATCGCCGTGATCGTGACCTTGTACTTGTCGATCGCCGCCATCGCGCCGACGGCATCCCAGCGCGCCAGCAAAACCAGCGTCGCGCCGGAGAACAGCGGGAAGATCAGGCCGAAATTCTCGCCGGCGATCCAGAATTCCGGGAAGAACGACAGGAACACGCTGCTCTCGTCCGACAGGACGGAGATGCCGTAATTGGCGGCAGCCGTGTAGACCATGTCGCGATGGGTGTGAACGCAGCCTTTGGGCATGCCCGTCGTGCCGCCGGTGTAGTTGAGCGCCGCGACCTCATCGAGGCCCGGCGATGGCAACGGCGTCGGCGCGGGCATCGCGGCAAGCGCAGGTAGCAGATCAGTGGCGCCGGGCACCGCGACGCGCGGCGTGCGGATCGAGTCCGGTGTGGGGAACGACGGCATTGCCGGCACGACATCGGCAAAGCTCGTGACGATGATCTCGCGCAGGCGCACCTCGCTCCTCACCTGCTCGACGACTGGCATGAGCTGGTCGAGCGCCACGATCACTTCGGCCTGGGTATCGTTAAGCTCGTAGGACAGCTCGAACGCACGCGACAGCGGGCTCACGGGCACATGGATTGCGCCGAGCTTCAGGATGCCGAAGAAGACGATATGGAACTGCGGGCAGTTCGGCAGGAAGACGGCGACGCGGTCGCCCTTGCGCACGCCCCTCGCCTGCAACAGGGCAGCAAAGCGGTCGCTCTGCCGGTCGAGGTCCGCATAGGTCGTGACATGACCATAGAAGATCACCGCAGGACGCTCGGGGCTGCGCTTCGCCCAGGCGCGCAGATATTCCGTCAGGGGAACTTCGCCGTGCAGATAGTCCGGCGAACGCGGCATACCCTTCGGCCAGGCCTTGTCCCACAGACCGCGCAAGGTGGCGAGGTAGTCCTTCTCGTTGAGGCCTGCGCTCATGACGTTTTTCCCGTGCTGTTTTTCTTTTCGCGAAGGCACGCGCGCACCCTCGATAGACGTCGTTACAGGTCGAGCACGGCAGACTTCATGTCAAGAAAAACAGTGTTTCCGCATCACGGCCGATGCCGTGACGCGGAAAAAGCAACGAGTTGCGGCAAGCGCCTCTGTTATGCCGCGCGCACGCCGGCGACGAAGGCGCTGACTTCGTCCTGCAGCGACTGCAGCTTGTGCGTGAGCCGGCCGCTCGATTGCAGCACGAGGCCGGCGGCATGGCCGGTCTCCGAGGTTGCGTCGGTGACGCCGGAGATGTTCTGCGAGACCTGATTGGTGCCGGACGCCGCCTCCTGCACGCTGTGCGCGATCGCCTGCGTGGCCGCGCCCTGCTCCTCGACGGCGGCCGCGATCGACGAGGAGATCTCGTTGACCTCCATGATGGTCGTGCGGATGCTCTCGATGTTGCCGACGACCTGATGGGTCTCGGCCTGGATCGCCGAGATCTGCGCGCCGATCTCGTCGGTGGCCTTGGCGGTCTGGCTCGCCAGCGACTTCACCTCGCTTGCGACCACCGCAAAGCCCTTGCCGGCTTCGCCGGCGCGCGCCGCTTCGATCGTGGCGTTGAGCGCGAGCAGGTTGGTCTGGGAGGCGATCTGGTTGATGAGGTCGATGACCTCGCCGATCTTGTGCGCGGCGGACGCAAGCCCCTGCACGGTGTCGTTGGTGCGCTGGCCGTCGGCAGCGGCCTGGTCGGCGACGTGGGCCGCCTGTGCGACGCGCTGGCTGATTTCGGTGATCGAGGAGGATAGCTGGCCGGCTGCGGAGGCCACCGTTTGCACGTTGCTCGAGGCCTGCTGGCAGGCGGTCGCGACGAAGGAGGCGCGCTCGCTGGCGCGGTTGGCGGTCTCCGACATGCCCTGGGCGGCCTGCTGCATCTCGCGAGCCTCGTTGAAGACCTCGCGCACGACGGCCTGGACGCTCGCCTCGAACTTGCCGGCGAGATCGGCCATCGCCTTGCGCTTCTCGTCGTCGGCCTTGTGCTTCAGCTCCTGCTGCTCGGCATGCATCTGGCGCACCGCCGAGGCGTTGTCCTTGAACACCGCGAGCGCCTTGGCGAGCCCGCCGACCTCATCGCGGCGGCTGATGTAGGGCACCTCGAATGCGCTGTCGCCGGAAGCGAGGCGCTCGGTCAGCGCCGTGATCCCGGCGAGCGGCCGGGTGACGCTGCGGCCGATCACGAAGGACGCACCGAGCACCAGCACCAGCACCACGAGGCACACGAGGCCGAATGTCACGGCGTTCTGACGGAACACGGCGTCGACGTCATCGAGATAGATGCCGGTACCGATGATCCAGCCCCAGGGCGCAAAGCCCCTCACGTAGGAAATCTTCGGCACGGGCTGCTCGAAGCCGGGCTTCGGCCAGAGATAGCCGTAGAAGCCGGCGCCCTGCTTGTTCACGACATTGACGAAGCCCACGAATAGCGCATTGCCTGCGGGATCCTTCATCGCGGAGAGATCCTTGCCGTCCAGCTCGGGCTTGATCGGATGCATGACCATCTTGGGGGTCATGTCGTTGATCCAGAAGTACTCGACCTTGTCGTAGCGCAGGCTCTTGATCTCCGCCTGAGCCGCCGCTTGCGCCTGCTCGCGCGTCAGCTTTCCCTCGCCTTCGAGCTTCTGGTAATGCGCCAGGATGCCGTAGCCGACGTCGACCATCTGCTGTGTCTTGGCCTGGCGGTCGGCGACCATCTGCGCGCGCAGCGTCGAGAGCGCGATCGGCGCCAGCGCGATCATGCCGAGGAGACTGATGGCAACGATCAGAACCAGCTTGAAACTGATGCGGGAGAAGATCATCGGTGCTCGCAAAATTGGCAATGCTGATATGCCAACTTATCCCGAACGCCTTAGCAGAGAATTAAGAATTCGGGTTCGGCCGCGCCTCTGCGCGCAAGGCGAGTCGGCACGGCCCGCCTAGCGCTTGGTCGCACCGAGCACGAGATCGATGGTGTGGGCGGCGATCTTGCGAAGCTGAGCCTCGTCGCCGAAGGCGCGTTCGAGCACGGCAAGGCCGCGCGTCACCGTGATGATGTGCAATGCTGCGGCCCCGGACGCACCGCTGAACTCACCCCTTTTGGCGCCGGCCGACAGCGCGTCCTCAACCAGGATGGTGATGCGCATCACCAGGTCCGCAAAAGCCCGGCGTGCATCCTCGTCCAGCCCCTCGCCTTGAGCTGACCCAAGCTCCATCAGCCCGCGCGTGGTCGGACATCCTCGAGGCGGCGTCCCGGAACGGAAGTTCGTGATGGTCAGATCGAAGAAGGCCGTGAGGCGCTTGCGCAAGGTGCCGGTACCGAGCGCCGTCTGCACGGCGCCGAGATAGTCGCCCGCGTAGCGCTCGTAAGCGAGGAGAAACAGGGCTTCCTTGCTGCCGAAGGCATTGTAGAGACTGCCGCGCTGAACGCCGGCATCGCGCGCGATGTCCGACAGCGACGTGCCCCGCACTCCCTTGCGCCAGAACTGATCGAAGGCGATGCGCAGGACATCGTCATGGTTGAACTCGCGCGGCCTCAAGTCTGTCTTCTCCTCGATGTCGCCCGCTTCGCCGGGGCGGCACAAAAGTATTTGACGCGATGTCAACAACGTGATTTCTTGACAGCGTGTCGAAAACTAATTGGACCCGATAACCGGTTTCGTCAATACGCTCGGCGGCCATTCGGCCAGCGCCGCGGCGGTTCAGGCCGGTATGGAAAGGAATCCACCGATGCCTCTCCTTCACATCTCGCTGCGTGCCGGAAAACCGGCGGCCTACCGGCAGGCGATCCTCGACAGCCTCTACCGCGCCATGCGCGAAGCACTTCAAGTGCCCGAGGGCGACGAGTTCATGACCATCACCGAGCTCGAGCCAGCGAACTTCCGCTGCGGCAACGCCTACGGTGTCACGCGCAGCGACGACGCGGTGCTGATCCAGATCACCGTGTTCGACACCCGCACCGCCGAGCAGAAGAAAGCGCTGTACCGGCGGATCGCGGACCTGCTCGGCGAAAGGCCGGGCATCCGCTCCGAGGACGTGTTCGTGAACGTTCTCGATGCTCCCAAGGAGAACTGGTCCGTCGGACACGGACTGGCACAGTTCGCGTGAGGCCCCTATCGCACTATGCCACCGTACGTCCGACGTGCCCCCTTGAGAATTGACCGCTGGAAGGCTCTGATGGCGGAGGTAGAGTAAACCCTCCGAAGCCCTGGGACCCGAAGCGGCATGACCATGTCGGTCGAGCAATTGTGGAGCCTGCCGGAAACCGCGCTGATCGGCGCCTATGCCGAGGCCCGCCGCCGCTATGCCGAGAAGAAATTCGAGCGCGACACCCAGCGGGCACGGCTCGAATGGATGCGCGCCAAACTGTTCGTCAACACGCCGGGCAACGTGACCGAGCGCAAGGCGGTCGATGTCTCGGAGGAGCTGGCGCGCAAGGGCCAGGAAGTGCGCGAGATGACCCGCGATCTCGACATGCTCAAGATCGACGTCGACGTGATCGACACGATGATCCGTCTGCGCGGCGCGCAAGGCGCTCCGCAGGTGCAGGCGGAAGAGACTGCCGAGAGACCGGCCGAGCCAGAGGGGGAGTGAAGTGACTGCATTCCGCGGAAGCTGCCTGTGCGGCGAAGTCGCCTTCGAGATCGAGGGCCCGTTCGATCGCTTCCTGAACTGCCACTGCTCGCGCTGCCGGAAGGCATCGGGGTCGTCGCATTCATGCGAGGTGATCGTGCGGGCCGCGGCGCTGCGATGGCTGCGTGGCGAGGCCTCGGTCGCGCGATACGACCTGCCGACGGCGCGGAGCTTTGCCACCGCGTTCTGCAAGGTCTGCGGCAGCCCCATGCCTCACCTCACCCGCAGCGGCCGCGAGGCAATCGTGCATGCCGGTGCGTTCGACGAGCCGCTCGGCGCGACGCCGGATCGGCACGCACAGTGGTCGTCACGCGCGCAATGGTATGTGCATGGGGACGGACTGCCGGTGAAGGACTGAGGCGCAGACGGGCACGCGTGCGACGCGAGCGCTCACCAGGTCCCGATGAGCGCCGCGATTGTCAGGAGCGCGCCGGTCAGAACATTCGACAAGAACAGGCTGAAGCTCAACTGCGGACGCGCGAGGTCGATGCGCCAGGCCTGCCAGCCAAGATGTGCGGCGATCACCACCATTCCGACGGCGTAAGACGACGACATGCCCAGCAGCCAGCCACCCAGCGACCAGGATGCGACCGTAAGGGCGTAGAACAGGCCGATACAGGCTTGTCCCTTCTCGCCGAACAGGATTGCCGTCGACTTCAGGCCGAGACGAACGTCGTCCTTGACGTCGACATAAGCGTAGACGGTGTCATAGCCGATCTGCCATGTGATGGCGCCGATCCACATCACGATGGCGCCGGGCGGGATGTGACCGGCCGCCTCGGCCCAAACCATCAGCATTCCCCAATTGAAGGCCGCGCCCAGCACGGCCTGCGGCCAGTAGGTGAAGCGCTTGCAGAACGGATAGATGAACACGAGCGGCAGCACGCCTATTGCCATCTGGCGCGTGTAGGAGTTCAAGAAGATCAGGAGTGACGCCGCAAGCCCGAGTTCGGCAATCAGGAAAGCGATGGCTTGATGGAGTTCGAGCTGACTGCTGGCGAGCGGTCGAAAGCGCGTCCGCTCGACATGCGCATCAAACTTGCGATCCGCGATATCGTTGACAGTCGAACCCGCGCTCCTCATCAAAAGCGCACCGAGCGAGAAGACGATCAATTGCCAGACCGCAGGAAATCCATGCGAGGCCTGGATCAGCGCGGCGAGGCACGGAAACAGCGTGAGCCATATCCCGACGGGCCGGTCGAGGCGCGCAAGCCTTGCGTAGGGGCGCCATGGCAGTGGTAAGCGCCGGTCCACCCAGTCGCCGGGATGGATGTCGCTGAGATCGGGGCGGCTCAATGCGGTCATGGGACGAATTCCGGAATACGGACGCAAATCAGGGCGCATGCGATGCCCGCCTTGCCGACGTGACACGGCGCTTGGTCTCGGGGACGAGCTTACAGCGCAGCAGCACGATCGCCAAACGCTCGGCATGACGCCAGACAGGCATGCACAGTGGCCGTCGCGCGGCGGTGCACGGGAATGGGTTGCGGGTGGAGATTGGGGAGCGCATCGCCGCTAACAATGCGCTGTCCCTGAAGCTTTCAAGGGCGTTTGGCACGCAAGCACTCGATCCGTATCAACGATCAATGGCAGATCGCGTTCAGATGGACTGACGCAGGTGCCGACGTTGAGATCGTGGATTACCCACTAGTGGCTCGTCACCGTGATTTTGACTCTTTGGACGTATCTGGATAGGCGCGGCCCAGTTTGGCGCGAGCTTTGTCTGTTGTGAACATCCAGTTGATGCGGGCGCGAGCTTTGTTTCGCTGCCGCTCCCATGCTGCGATCTCATTTCTGAGGTGTTTTGGATCGTCGATTCGGCGGCTGAGACACTGCCCTTGGAGAACGCCGATCTCGATCTCGACCATGTTAAGCCAACTGGCATGTTTCGGGGTGTAGTGGAACTCGAGGCGACGCAGGATACGGCGGGCCTCAGCGGGCGCAAAGGCCTGGTAGAGGGCGCCGGG
>NZ_AUFA01000047.1:0-47747 GCF_000426265.1 Bradyrhizobium sp. Cp5.3
ACCGGCGCCGGCACTTCGATCGCGGTCTCGCGGAAGGCGCGCTCGAGCTCGTCGAGCGACACCTCGCCCGGGCGCAAGGGGCGCTCCAGCGTCTGGTCGACCAGCGAGCCCGTGGCCATCTCCTTGGCCGGCGCAGCGGCGGGGGCGTCCGGCGCCAGCGGCGGCGCTTCAGTGACGGGCGCGGCACCTGCGGCCATCGCCGCCATGCCCTGCTCGACCATCGCTTCCAGCTTGTCGATCAGGTCGCGGTCGTTGCCCTCGGGCTCGGCCTCGGTGGCCTCGAGCCCGGCCAGAATCTCCTTGATGCGGTCGATCGAGGACAGGATCACCGTCACCGCCTGCCCCGTCACCGGCATGCCGTCGCGGAATTTGCCCATCAAGGTCTCGCCGGCATGCGCCAGCGCTTCCAGACGCGGCAATCCCAAAAAGCCGCACGTGCCCTTGATGGTGTGGACCAGGCGGAAGATGTTATCCAGGATCTTGGCGTTGTTCGGCTCCTGCTCGAACTTCACCAATTGATTGTCGACGGTGTCCAGGCTCTCGCTGGTCTCCGTCAAAAACTCCCGCAACAGATCATCCATGAAAACAGGCCTTCATACAGGGAGGGCACGCACGACGCGTATGCGCCTTCAGAATGGGGCCAGCTTCACCGCAAAGCGTTTAATATTGGTTGAGTAAGTGCAAAAGAACGGAACCAACAAATAGATAAGGCGCTCCGGACAAGCCGAAGCGCCTCGTAAAGATTCCATTAACCGCCTGCGACGCCGCGTTTACGAAGCGGTAACGATGATGGCTTCGCCCTCCGGCGCGAGCGTCACGGTGAGACCGCAGGCCTGCGCCAGAAGCCGCGTATAATAAGGCTGGATCGCGTGTGCATCCGCAGCCGGGCCACGCTCGCCGCTCAGGAGCTCGGCGATGTTCTGCGGCAGGCGCGCATTGTGGCCGGTGGACGTGACGCGAAAGCTCATGGTCTCGCCCTCGCCGATCGGATCGACCGTCAGCGTGCCGCCGCGCGGGATCGTGTGCTGCGCGATCACGAGCATGTTGAGCAGCAGCTTGACGCGATTCTTCGGCAACAACAGCCGCGGCAGATTCCAGGTGATCGTGCACTTGCCATCCTCGATGTGGCCGCGCGCCATGTTCTGCGCGTCACCGAGGTCGATCTGCGCGCCGGAGGAGCCGGCGGCACCGAAGGCAAGGCGGCAGAACTGCAAGCGGGCCGACGCTGTCTTGGCGCTCTTGCGGATCAGCTCGAGCGCGAAGTCGCGATCCTCGGGCTTGGGATCGTCGTCGAGCACCTCGAGCCCGTTGACGATGGCGCCGACAGGGCTGATGAGATCATGGCAGACGCGCGAGCACAGCAGTGCCGCGAGTTCGAGCATATCGGGAGCAGTAGCGGTACCGGGTGACGAGGTGCCAGACATTAAAGGGGTCCTGGAGGGTTCCTGGTATTGCACGGCGCGGACGCGGCGAATCACGCATGCGTGACGGGTGGCGGGTTCTAACATTCGCAAGCCCATCGCAGCTAGCTTGCGATAGGTTCGAAGCGGCCGTAATGCCGGGCCGAATCAACCGAACAGAGGGTGTAATTTGCCGATGAATGAGGCACCGCGGTGAAGCGGATCATCGACGCCGAGGCCGCCGCCGGCCTGATGGAGTCCCTGACGGTACTGGTGGTGCAGGCGGGCGAAGCCATCCTCGCAGTCAACCGCGCGGCGATGCGCGTCGACGGCAAGCAGGATGGCTCGCCGGTGACCGAAGCTGATCTCGCCGCCGACCGGATCATCGCGGACGGCCTCGCGGAGCTCGCAGGCGACGTGCCGACGCTGTCGGAAGAGCGAACCCAGCTCGCCTCGCCGCCGTTTCGCGACAGCTTCTTCCTGATCGATCCGCTCGACGGAACCAAGGAGTTCGTCGCCGGCCGCGACGAGTTCACCGTCAATCTCGCCCTCGTCACGCGTGGCGTGCCGCTGCTTGGCATCGTCAGCGCGCCCGCGCTCGGGCAGCTCTGGCGCGGCATCGTCGGGCGTGGCGCCGAGCGCGTGACATTTGACGGCGCTGTCATCGGTGCGGCCGAGCCGATCCATACCCGCAAGCTGCCTGGACAGGGCGAGCCCTGGGTCGCGGCGGTGAGCCGCTCGCATGGGGACAAGAAGAGTGAGGCGTTCATCGACGCCCGGCCCAACGCCGTGAGAAGGACGGTCGGCTCTGCCGTGAAGTTCGGCCGAATCGCAGAGGGCACCGCCGACATCTACCCGCGCTTCGGGCCGACCTCGGAATGGGACGTCGGAGCCGGCTGTGCGGTCGTGACCGCGGCCGGCGGCAGGGTGACGGACGGCAAAGGCGGCGAGCTCCGATTCGGCGAGCGCGGCGACACCGGCTTCATCATCCCGGAGTTCATCGCCTGGGGTGACGCGCAGGCGGTACGGCTCTACTGACTGAGCTGTTCCTGGAGCGCCGGCCAGCGCTTACCCACCTCGTACAGGAAGCGCTCCGGGTCCGCGGCAAAGGCGTTGCGATTGTCTTCCCGACTGAACAGATAAAGCCGCTGCGCCGAGATGACGAAGAAGCGGGGATTGCCGGCAACGGTCACGCCGCGGGCGATATCGGCCGGATCATAGCCGCCGAACTGCGGCCCGTAGACTTCGGGGTGGGCCAGAAACGAGGCCCGGTTGCCCTCGTTGCGGAAGCGCCAGACCGCGCCCCAGAGGTTCGCTTCAAACTCCGCCGTCCCCTGGACCGGCCGGCCGTCGACGAAATAGGCCACGGGGTCGAAGCCTTCGATCGCCACCCCGCTGAAGCGGTTGACGACAATCCGTTCCGTGGTGGCGGCCTCCGCCGGACACCCGGAGCAGATGGCCCCTATGCCCGCCAGGAGGCAAACCAGGAGGCCGATCAAGGCAATTCCGGGGCGCAAAGGGCTAGCGTCCTGCCGTTGTGCCGTCATAGTTGCTGCGGATAACATCCGAGTCGAGGGGACATTCGGCGCAAACCTAGAGCCGTGCCTGTTGGCGTCAGGTTAAGGGAAGCGACCGAATTCGGTACCAGGGGTTTTTTATGACTTTCGCATCACGCCTTGCCGCAGTCGCGCTTGCCGCGCTGGTGGGTTGGATCGTGCCGGCCTCCGCCCAGCAGCCGCCGCCGCCCAACCTGCCGCCGCCGCAGCGGACCCCGACGCCCAACACCTATGGGCCGGACGAGCTGGTGGGGGCCGGCCACCGCTTCTTCGGTAACGTCTCGCGCGGGCTCGCCTCGATCATCGAGAAGGCCGTCAGCCAGTGGGGCCTGCCCAACGGCTATATCCTGGGCGAGGAGGGTTCCGGCGCCTTCGTCGCCGGCCTGCGCTATGGCGAAGGCACGCTCTACACCAAAAATGCGGGTGATCTGCGGGTCTACTGGCAGGGTCCGTCGCTCGGTTTCGACTGGGGCGGCGACGGCGCCCGCACCATGACGCTGGTCTACAACCTGCCCGCCACCAATGCGATCTACCAGCGCTTCGGCGGCATCGATGGCTCGGCCTACATCATCGGCGGCTTTGGCATGACGGCGCTCACCGCCAATAATATCGTGCTGGTGCCGATCCGCTCCGGCCTCGGCCTGCGGCTGGGAGCCAATATCGGCTACCTCAAATACACCCCGCGGGCGACCTGGAACCCATTCTAAAGGGTCCCCTCCTCCCGTCCGCTGACAGATCAACGTTAACGACAGGCCGGGGCTGGCTTTTTGCCGGCCGCCCATGGCATTGTCGTTGGTAAATTTTTCCTTGATTTGCGGAGTCCTGCCCCATGGTCGAACCGATCATGTACTTGGCGATCGGTTTCCTGCTCTCGATGCTGTGCGGGCTCGCGGTCGTGCCGCTGGTGCACAACCGGGCGGTTCGGCTGACCACACGCCGGCTCGAGGCCGCAACGCCCCTGTCGATGGCGGAGATCCAGGCGGACAAAGACCAGCTCCGCGCCGAATTCGCCATGTCGGCGCGACGGCTCGAGATGAGCGTCGAGCAGCTCAAGAACAAGACCACGAGCCAGCTCGCCGAGCTTGGCAAGAAGAGCGATGCCATCAACCGCATGAAGATCGAGCTCGGCGAGAAGAACGCCACGATCTTCGCGCTGGAGGCGCGCGAGAAGGCGGTGAAGGAGCAGCTCCGCGCCACCGAAGAGGAATTCAACGCCAAGACCGAGGCCCTGCGCGGCGCCGAGCAGGCGCTGACCGACAAGCAGGGCGAGCTTGCCAAGATCAACTCGGAGCTCTCCGACCGTTCGATGATGGCGGAGAGCCGCCAGGTCGAGCTCGTCGCAGTGCGCGCGCAGATCGAGAAATTGAAGAACCGCGTTGGCGATGCCGAGAAGGAGTTCACGGCGACCCAGGCGCGTTTGACACAGGAACGCACGGAATCGGAGACCGCCTCGCGCGAACTTTCCGACGCGCGCGGCCGCGTCGAAAATCTGAGCCAGCGCGTCACCGATCTCGACCGCCAGCTCATCGTGCAGGTCAAAGAGGCCGAGATGCTCTCGGGCCGCGTCGCCGACCTCGAAGGGCGGCTGGCGACCCAGGGCAAGCTTCTGGCCGAGCGCGACTACGAGAATAATCAGCTGCGCCAGGTCAATGAGGCCACCGATCGCACCGTCAAGGAGCTGCGCGTCGAGCTCGCCGCGCTGAGCGGCGGCAAATCATCGGCCGCATTCGAGGCACTGCGCGCGGAGAAGTCGGCGCTTGAAGAGCAGCTGCGGACGGCGCGCGACGAGCGCGGAAAACTCCAGCGCGACATCAACGCGATCCAGCAACAGGCGGAGAGCTCCTGGGCGACCGAGCGCATGGAGAATGCGCTACTGCGCGAGCGCATCAACGACATCGCCGCGGAAGTCGCCAAGCTCGCGATGCAGCTCGAAGGTCCGAACTCGCCGATCGAGGCGCTGCTCGCGGCCGAAGCGGGCCAGGCCCCGAAGCCCGCCCCGCGTCCGGCCAACGACGCCGCGACGAACGGCGTGGCCGCGGCCACTTTGCCCGAGGGCGGCGGAACGCTCGCCGAGCGCATCCGCGCGCTCCAGGCCCACGCCTCCCGCGCCCGCCAGCAGGGGGCCTAAAGCGCGGTTTGATTTGCGAATTTCGCGATCTACGGAAGGTTTTCAGGCTCGAGACCACCTGGAAACTTGACACCTTGGGCCCGCACTTCTAAATCGCGGGCTCCACCGAATGTGCCGGCCGGCCGAAAGGTCCGGCCGCCTGCATGATGGTCCCGGGCGCATAGCTCAGCGGGAGAGCGTTCCCTTCACACGGGAGAGGTCCAAGGTTCGATCCCTTGTGCGCCCACCATTAAACCTTAATGATCAAAGACTTATTGGATTGCTTCCCTAGATGCGTGCCCCAGAAAAGCTGGGGCACAATAGGGGCACAGTTGAGGACCGACACGCAAACCTCTTTCGCATAGCGGCGTGGCAGATCAGAATGCCTGGGAATCTTAGAGAATTAATAACGGCGTCATTCGACGCCGCTGCGGCAAATGCGTGGAGCAAGTTTACAGTTGGTGAAGCCGATAAGCGGGTTCTCAACGAGGCTGCGCTCAAGGTGCTGAAAATCTTTCCCGGCCGGATGCCGGGCCAGTGCGCCTTGATGAGCGCGTTGTATTCACTGGCGCTGGAGAAGCTCGGTTCGCAGCGCAGCTATGTCGTGGCCGGTTCGCTTTACATTGGCGACAAACGTGTCTTTGGCGAAGACAACGAGTTCGACGGCAAAGAGCTGTTCTCGAATTCGAACGTCGATTGGGACGGGCATGCATGGGTCGTCTATGGCGATTGGCTCGCGGATGTGTCGGTCTGCCGCACGGCTGATGCAGGCACCCCGCGGATACTTTCGAAATACATCGCCAAAGAACTCGGTAAGGGCAAAGGCTTGTTGGCGAGCCGGATGGCTGCAATAGACCCGTCAGGAATCCGGTACGTCCCGCAATATGTGTTGACGCAGGATCAGGTTGACGCGGTCGGGCGCGGTGCGCTCGCGATCATCGACAAACTCAACGGGATTCGATGACCGCACATTGTGCGAATTTGGTCCGCCAAGTCACAAACTTCGCTGGCTGGTGAGCAATTAGTCATCGAGCGGAACAGCGTCGCCTGACGGGGCGGCATCGTACAATGCCGTAGAACATCGCGGAAAATCGCAGTCTGGCCGGCCTGACTACCGACTTTGAGCCTCAAAGAGCGCTTAGACTCGCTATCAATACAGAACCAGTCGACGATTCAGTAATAGCCAACGCGTTGTTTGCTGTCTGTATTGCAACGTTCGTGCAGGTCGAGCCCGCGCAGGACTTGGCGCGCGCGACACATTCACCGTTAGGTGCCAGCACGAAGACATGGCCGAGAGATGCATGAGCCACGAACAATCGGCCTTTGCCATCCATCGCCAACCCGTCCGGACCGCTTGTCCCGAAGAACGCGTTGAACCTACCGACCTTTGCCACGCCGCCATCTCGCATCATGGGCAAGCGCCAGACGCTATTGTCCCGTGTCATCGCCACAAACAGCACGGACTCGTCCGGATCAAGCACAAGACCGTTCGGGCTTGGTCCGTTCGAGATCAGACAATCAAGTCGTCCATCGGGGCGTAGGCGAAAGACGCGACCACACGGATCGTGCAGTCCAGTTTGTCCCTGGTCCGTAAAATAGATATCGCCAGTCGAAGCTATATGCAGGTCATTGCACCCCCTGAACGACTCGGAATTGCGGTGACCGAGCAAGCTGTGGATCGTGCCGCGACGTGCATCAAGCTCCATAAGGCCGTTCATGTAATCGGCAACCAGGATGCGGCCGTCCGGCGCGATTTTCAGGCCGTTTGGCCAGCCATCGTATTCGATGATCAAGGCCCAGGAGCCATCGGCTGCAATCCTGAAGATGCGGCCGAATGGAATGTCGACCACATAGAGATTTCCGGCCGCATCGAACGAAGGTCCCTCGATGAAGCAGTCCACCGGTTTGCCACCGCGGTTAGCGTCCGCCCAATCGGAGCGCACCCCAGGCCGGCGGAATTCGGCCGGCATCGTCGCAAAGACACGCGTTTCGATGACCTGCGGCGGCTCGTCGAGGTACATCATGGCGCGGCCTTCAGGCTTCGCTTCGGCTGCCCCTCGTATTTGTAGGCAAACTGTTTTGGCATCGGTCCCTTGTTGCGATCCTTGCGCCCGGTCTGCTCCCATGCGTGCGCCAGGATGCCCACTGCACGCGACAGGCAGAAGATGCCACGCGCAAGAGGCGCGGCAAATCCCAGCTCCCCATAGATCACGGCGGTAGCTCCATCGATGTTCATGGGGATGAGCTTGCCCTTGCGTTCTCGCAGGACGCGCTCGATCGCGCGCGCAGCCTCGACATGGCGACCATTGACGGCACCTTCGCTTACCGCGGCATCGACCAATTTGAGCAGCGGTTCGGCACGGGGGTCAACGGGGTGAAACCTGTGACCGAAACCGGGCAGATACTTGCTGCGTGAGCTGGAAAAATGATCGATAGCATCGGCCGCGGCCTGGTCAATGCTTGCCGTTTCGCCACGTTGCAGGACGTCCTCATAGACCTCGATCGCCTGCTCGCCCGCTCCGCCATGCACGTCATCGAGCGTGTTGATTGCAGACGCCATCGCCCCGTTGAGCGGCAGCCCACAACTGACTGCCATCTGGGCAATGGCGATGGAAGGCGCGTGCGGACCATGGTCCACCGAGGCGACCAGCGCAGCCTGCAACAGTCCTTCCTGCACCGGTGCGGGCAAATCTCCCCTCAGCATCAGCCAGATCATCGCGGGAAACGAAATGCGCCCTATCAATTCCTCGATCGGGTATCCGCGGTAGGCGATCCGGCCCGGGGCCATGTCGCATATTGAGGTCCGCCACCAATGGGCGGCCCGCTCTCGCAGCTCTGCTTCGCTCATTCTGTTTTCCAATCCCGTCAGCATGCGCCCGGGTTAGCCCCGCCCGCACGCAACTCACCGCTTACGTTCACGACGCTCCGTCCGTAGCCGCACGAACCAGCGGAAAATGTGCCTCTCCCTGGCGTGGCGTACCGGCGGCACCACTGGAGATGATCTGCTCGATCTCCTGATAGGTGTAGCCCAGCCGCGCCAGCCACCGCTCGGTGTCGGCACCGAGCACGGGAGGGACCGAGGGAACGGCAAAATCTTCCTCCAACCGAAAGCCCGGTCGCGTGATCCGCAAGGGCTGCTCGCCAGCCCTCTCAGTCGGTAGTGTCTCCACAAAGCTGCGGTCCAGCAGTTGCGGCTGCTGCAACACTTGCGGAACGGTCAGCACGCAGCCGGCAGGAACGCCAGCCGCGTTCAACTGCGCCTCCCATTCTTCCGCAGACTTACGACGAAATGCCTTGTTCAATTCCTCGTTCAGCAACGCACGATTCAATTTCCGCGCCTCGCGCTTTGCGAAGCGCGGATCGGCCTTCAGGTCCGGTCGCCCCACCAGGTCACAAAGGGCCTGGTACTGCTTCTGCTCGTTCGCGGCGATATTCAGCGGACCCGTCGCCGTCCGGAACGTGCCGGAGGGCGCTGCGGTGAAGTTCTCATTCCCCATCGGTTGTGGCTCGACGCCGGCGTTCAAGTGATTGGAAACCACCCATCCCATCGCCGCAATGGTGGCCTCGAGCAGCGACACATCGATGAAGCGGCCTCGCCCCGTGTGCCGCTGTTCGACGAGAGCCGCTGCAATGGCAAAGGCCGCCGTCAGCCCGGCGATCGTATCAGAGATCGGGAAGCCCGTTCGGAGCGGAGCCGTGGAGGCATTGCCAGTGACACTCATGGCGCCCGAAAGGCCCTGGACGATCTGGTCATAGGCGGGCCGAGCCGACCAAGGGCCGTCCTGTCCAAAGCCGGAGATCGCACAATAGACGAGGCGCGGGTTGCGCTTGCCCAAAACGTCGAAACCGAGACCAAGCCGCTCCATGACCTTGGGTCGAAAGTTTTCGAGAACGACGTCGGCCTCGGAGACGAGCCGAAGAAACACGTCCCTGCCCGCCAGCGATTTCAGGTCGAGCGCGACCGACTGCTTTCCGGCGTTGACAGCGACGAAGGAGAGGCCCTGTAGCCGCTCCGCCCTTTGCGGATCGGCGCCGAGGCGACGCGCCAGATCGCCGCCATTCGGGTTTTCGACCTTGATGACCTCCGCGCCAAGACGCGCGAGATGGTAGCCGCAGAACGGACCGGCCAATACATTCGACAGGTCGAGAACACGGATGCCGGTGAGCGGCAGAGACATCTGACAAAGCCTTCCTTAAGGTATGTTCGGCCGAGATTGCGGTTGTTATTTCAGTTGCTGCGCCGCGCGTTCCGCGAAGCGATTGGTGAAAGTCTTGCTGAGGTCGATGTTTGCCGCGGCGATCTTGGGATCGAAATCGCCCAGCACGGCCAGCGGAACCTTGGCCGCCTCGGCGTCCATCAGGCCGGTCTGGGAAAACAGCGCTTTTGACGCCTTCATGATCTCGATGTTCACTTCGCGATTGTCGGTCTTGTATCCGGCAGGGATCGCGTCGACGAGTTGCTCAGTCGACACCGAGTTGATCCAGCGATGGGTCTTCAGCAAGGAAGTGACCAGGCGCTGCACGGTCTCGGGATTCTTGTCGATGAACGATTGCTGCAGGTAGAGACAGGCAGTCGGATAGATGCCTCCGAAAGCAATCTTGGAGCCTTCGATCGTGCGTGCATCGAACAGGGGCTTGGCCGCATTCTTCCTTGAGAGCAGCGTGGCGATGGGATCGAAATAGACCAGCGCGTCGATGTTCTTGGCTTCGAGCGCCACCATGCCCGGCGCCCCGCTCCCGATCGCGATGATGTTGACGTCACGCGGTCCCAACCCTGACTTCTTGATGTAATAACGTGCCATCGTGTCCGTCGACGAACCAGGGGCCGTGATGCCGAGCTTCAGGCCTTTGAGGTCGGCGCCGGTCTTCACCTTGTCGGCGAGATCGCCGCGCACCCCGAGAAGAACTCCGGGTATGTCATTGAGGAGGAAGACGCAGGAGATCGCCTTGCCCTGCGCCTGCATCTGGATCGTGTGATCATAGAAGCCCACGGTGCCGTCGACAGAGCCGCCAATCAGCGCCTGGAGGGCCTTGGAGCCGCCGGCCTGGAAGTTCTCGACCGTGACGTCGAGGCCTTCTTCCTTGAAGGTGCCGAGCTTTACCCCCAGTTCGAGAGGCATATAGTTGAGAATCTGAGAACCGACGGCGATCTTCAGTTTCGCCTTCTCGGGTTCGGCGGCATGAGCCGACAAGAGGCAGAGGCCGGTAGCCGCCACACCCAGGAACAGTCGCATCAAAGCGCGCATGTGCATCTCCATGATTGACGAAGCAGCAGTTCAGGTTTCGTGAGCGGGGGCCGGCCGCCAGACGAGGAGGCGCTTTTCTGCGCGATCGACGATAGCGTCGAGGGCAATGACGAAGACGGACAACACGACGATGCCAGCGAATACGCCGGTCGCGTCGAGCACCCCCTCGGCCTGCGCTATCAGGTGCCCCAATCCGGCGGATGAGCCGAGATATTCGGCTACGACTGCGCCCATGACCGCCATGCCGACGGACACCCGCAGGCTCGACAGGATCCAGGTCGTGGCGGACGGCAGATAGACGTGGCGCAACAGCGAGGATTTGGATGCACGCAACAGGCGCGCGTTTGCCAAGACGACCGGATTGACCTCGCGGACACCCTGGAAGGTGTTGAAGAACGCGACGAACAGCACCAGGGTCACGCCGAGCGCGACCTTGGATGTCAGTCCCAGGCCAAACCAGATGACGAAGATCGGCCCCAGCAGGATACGCGGGATCGCGTTGAACATCTTGATGAAGGGCTGAACGACATCAGCGGCGAACGGGCTCAGGCCGAGCCAGATCCCGAGCGCCGTGCCGATCGCAATGCCGACGACGAAGGACAGGATCGTCTCGACCAGCGTAATACCGACATCGTTCCAGAAATCGGCGGTCGACGCCCACTCTCTTATGCGGCCCACGAGGGTCGACGGCGCCGGGAAGAAGAACGAATCGATCATTCCTGACCGCACGCCGAACTCCCAGACCAGAAGGAGCGCGAGGACGATCGCGACCTGCGTGACGGCAACCTTAGTTCTGCGTGGCATAGCTCTTCTCCACTTCGGCGCCGAGCAGCGACCAGATTTCGCGATAGAGGGCGACGAATTCATTCGTGGTCTGCAACGCGGAGACGTCTCGCGGACGAGGCAGGGTGATCTTGACGTCGCCGACCATCCGGCTCGCGGGGCCCGCCGACATGACGACCACGCGGTCCGCCAGCGTGATCGCTTCATCGAGATCGTGGGTGATGAAGATGAGCGAGCGGCGCTCGGCCTGCCAAAGATCGAGCAGAATTCGGTGCATCAGCCGGCGGGTGTGGACGTCGAGCGCCGAGAAAGGCTCGTCCATGAGGACGATTCTTGGCTCCATGATCAACGTCTGCGCCATTGCGACGCGCTTGCGCTGTCCGCCTGACAATTGATGCGGATAGCGCTCTTCGAATCCTTTCAGCCCGACTTTGGCAAGCCACTTTCGGGCCTGCGCACGCGCCTCTTCGACCGACTTGCCCTGAAATACAAGCCCGAGGCCAACATTGTCCTGCGCGGTCTTCCACGGGAGCAGCCCCTCCTGCTGGAGCATATAGCCGGATTGGTCGTTCAGGCCCGTGAGCGGCTTAGCGAAGATCCGGACGTCTCCCGACACGGGCTTCAAGAGCCCCGTGACGGTGTTCAGGATGGTGGACTTGCCACAGCCCGTCGGTCCCACGACCGCAACGAATTCCGTGTCGCCCACCTGCAGATTCATGCTCTTGACCGCGGTGAAGGCTCCGAAGCGGATCATCACGTCACGCAGATCAACGGCCAGCACCGGCTGCCCCTCCATTGTTTCGCTCCATAGAACTTGTTCTGCTATACGCAACCGATAGTCTCGCGCCCGGTGAGAGTCAACCTAATTCTGAGCTACAGAACCAATTTCTGACGAAATGCTGGATTTTGACGCACGTTTTCTATATTTGTTCTACACAGCAGAACTGGGGGTGAGATGAGCAAGACAGGCGTTGACGCTGTCGGCAGAGCACTGGCAATTCTAAAAGCCTTCAGCGCGGAGCGGGCCGCGCTGACGCTAACTCAAATTGCGGAAGCGACTGACCTCTATAAGAGCACGGTCCTGCGGCTGGCCTCCACACTGGAGGCTGACGGTTTCCTGGTCCGCGGAGCGGACCGCCTGTTTCGGCCGGGATCCGAGCTATGGCGCCTTGGGGCGCTTTATCAACGTGGGCTGGATCTAGGCGAAGTCATCCGGCCTTCACTTCGTCGTCTGGTCGAAGCAACCGGGGAAACCGCGTCCTTCTATGTTGCGGATGGTGATGAACGCATCTGCCTCTATCGCGTCAATTCTCCACGTTCAGTTCGACACCACCTTGAAGAAGGTCAACGATTGCCCATTGACCGCGGCGCCGCCGGCCGGATTCTCACTGCATATCGCGAGCCGACGAGCACGGAAGGGAAGAAGATTCGGGATCGAGGCTTTTATGTTTCGATCGGCGAGCGCGATCCGGAGGTCGCCGCCGCGGCCGTACCGTTGATGGACGTGCATGGCAAGCTGCGGGGCGCGCTTTCGGTCTCCGCTATCAGAACGCGCTTCGACACCGATGCGCGCAAGAGTGCGCTCGACGCTCTCAAATCGGAAGCCAAGGCCTTGGCGAGCTTGCTGCCCGCAAGCGAGGGATAATGCCAATTTCGATGTCGGTTTTCAGCCAATGAACCCGGTTTCAGCGCAGCTTTAGTAGACGCAGGTCAGCGCCGATAGGCGCTCACCCAGGGTCGCGGCGCCGAACAGGAGGCATGCAAGCGCGTTCCGCCGATCCGCCATTTGCCGTATATGACGGACGCGATCGCAAGGTACCCGCCCCTCGCGTCATGCCTTCGGTGAAGGTCGCCGATCGACAGGAAGGCGCCGGCGAGCGAGGACATGAACCCGGCAAACACACGCAAGCATACCGGACGCGCGCCACCGACAGGCTGCTCAACAACTACGTTCTCGAGCGACTTCATTATCGCCCGAGTCAAACCAAGCATCACGACCGTTTCATTTCTGAAAGGAGCGATGCTGCTTACAAAGTGGTTCGAATAATCTGGTCTTCAAGAAATGGACCCGCCTGTTCTTTTTTGGATTTTCCGGCACCACATTTCCGAGCCTACGCCCGCGAGACAGTTATCGCCGAGAAATTTCAGGCGATGGTTATGTTGGGCCGAGCCAATAGCCGTATGAAAGACCTGTACGACGTCTGGGTCGTTTCGCGCAACTTCGAGTTCAAGGATGGCAAAGGGAAGCCGATCCGAACCGGCTCTTCGCTTCTCAACCAAGTTATTACGTTCATCTTGTCTATCACCCTCAAGGGTAGCTGACGAACGCGCTACAGGTTGGAGCGCCGCGGGTCAGCCGGTTTTCCGCAACGGGAATGGCCCTCCGCGGTTCGGCCGCCTAATGGGCGTTCATCGGTACCGACGCCTGCAAGAGGCATAAAGACGATTGTTTTCCGCAGGCAAACAACCGAAACATTGCGGAAAACGACGCATTCATTCTGAGCGAAGCGGGCACTCGAGCGCTCTATCGGATGCGGGGGCAAGCCAGCGACGATAAGCCAGAGTCCCCCCTTCTTCCCGGCATAGATGCGCCCATGTCGGAGCAGGAAGCCTTGGAGATGTTGCCGCGCCTTGCCGAGCACACGCATCGCCGTGGCGCGGGCTCACACCAAGTCGCGCATGGCCTCATGCGCCGCATCCGGAACCCACACGGCTGTCAGCTCGCCGCTCCGGTGCAGCTTGGCCAGCATCGCCGCATCGCGCCGGTCGGTTTTTACCCGATCCCCGGCTTTCATCGCGATCAGCGAGGGGGCCACCACGATGCAGTTGTGCCCCAGTCCCGTCAGTTGTCGATGCAGGCCATATCCGCAGGGACCCGCTTCCTAGCAAAACCTCACCTTCCGGTCACCTTTGCCAAGCTTGTCCGCCAGCTTAGCGATTTAATCGGCGCAATTAGGGATGATCCCCAAGTTACGAACCTCCCCGCCGCGCATCGCTTCGGCCATTGCAACCGAATCGTCGCCTTGTGCACATCCAGCCCCAAGAAAATGCTATCGTTCATCAGGCCCGCTCCCCATGCTATGAGGCTCGGCGCCGGACCATCCGGCGCAACCCTCGATAGGAGCTTGCCGCGGGGCGGGCCGCCCGTCACCTCAGAGGGCAAACATAGGGTCTAGTACGTCAAGACCACGATATCGCGCCGAGTAGCTATTGCCACAGACCTCGTGCAAAGCTTTGATCTACCTCTGCGGGGCAACATTCGGAGGAACGATCGATGGCCAACCTGCCCGTCGTCCACAAGGCTCAGTTGCCAGATTCACACATTGATACACGAGCGGCTCAATATCTCCGCATGTCGACAGACCGGCAGCAATATTCGATCCAAAATCAAGCCGCTGTGATCGCGGCATACGCCCATGCCCATAATCTTACGATCGTTCGAACCTATCGTGACGAGGGTGAGAGCGGTCTAATGATCAAGAACAGGGCCGGCCTTATCCAGCTCATCGATGATGTCCAACTCGGAGAAGCCGATTTTGGTCACGTATTGGTCTATGATGTAAGCCGATGGGGCCGCTTTCAGGACCTTGATGAGAGTGCGCATTACGAGTTTGTCTGCAAGCAGGCGGGTATCAAGATTGCGTATTGCGCCGAGCAGTTTGACAATGACGGCAGCATGCTCTCCAGCATCGTCAAGAACATCAAACGTGCCATGGCCGCGGAGTACAGCCGTGAGCTTTCGGTAAAGGTTCACGCTGGGCAATGCCGTTTCGCCCGACTTGGCTTCAAGCTCGGAGGACGTCCTGGTTATGCTCTTTTGCGGATGCTGGTCGATTCGAGCCAGCAGTCAAAAGGCGTGCTGAAAAACGGTGATCGGAAGTACGTCACCACCGATCACATCCGACTTCGGCCGGGCACTCCCGAAGAAATTGCCGTCGTGAGGTGGATCTTCGAACGATTCCTGGAGGGAAGGTCCGAAACCGCGATCGCCTGGGAGCTAAATCGGAAAGCCGTACCCACGAGCACAGGAGTGCGATGGACGCGTGCGGCAGTTAACAGGGTTCTTAGAAACGAGAATTACATCGGAAACCTGACCTTTAACCGCCGATCGCGCAAATTGCGGCGGACCTGCAGCACCGACAATCCGCCAGAGCTTTGGATTACCAGCGAGGGATGTATCGAGCCGATCATCGATCGTGAAGTATTCATAAAGGCCAACAAGATCATTGAGGAGCGACGCGTCGACATTACAAGGGAGGAGATGCTTGCGCGATTGCGCCGAACGTTGCTCAAGGAAGGACGCCTGAGCCCCGCTATCATAGAGGGGACGATCGGCCTTCCCTGCGTCTCCACCTATCAAACGCACTTCGGTAGCATCAGAAACGTGTATCGGCTGATCGGCTATACTCCCAAACGAAACTATGAGTTCATTGACTCGCGGCCACTCTGGGCGGAGGAAAGGGCTAGACTTGCCTCCGAAATCGTTATGGCAGTCCGAAAGGCGGGCGGGTGCAGCACCCCAGGCTTGACGGATTGCTTGCGCGTGAATGGATCGGCCAGCATCTCAATTCGAGCGGCGCGCTGGTGTACTAAGGAAAATCGTGCTCCATATTGGACAATTCGGCGTGAGGCACGCTTGCCTCGTGGCTGGATAGCCGCTGTCAGGTTGGCTGAGCATAACAAGTCCGTGCGCGATTATGTGCTGCTATCAACCGATGGGAACGCAGTGCGGACCATAGCATTTTCCGAAAGAGCTCGCGCGCGCCGTGGAATAGTTCGCTTCGAAAGCCGTGACGCTTTGGCACGCGCAATTGCAAAGCGAGTAACCAGGAAAGTCCGTGCGTCCGAAGCCACCGCCGCTCAAGAGAGCAAGCGATCGAGATCAAGGCCGCCCAAAGTCAAAAACGCGCGCGCAAGGCGTTCGCATTAGGAGGAATTCGCCCGTCCTCTCGGTGTCAGCTACACGGGATCGAAAAGCCGATGATCGCTGGGGCCCGGAGGCCGGCGGTCGTGATTGGCTGGAGCCTCGCGTTGGCCTGCGTCATTGCGGCTGAAGACCCCAGATTTCGTGCGATCTATAGCGCGCCGCGATCTTGCGCCGCATGGCGGTGCGGCGTGGCTGCTTTCTCGTCCAAGAAATTGGTATTTACGACACCCTTCGTCGGTGCGGAGATTTCAAACGAGCCCTGACGCTATGATGAGAACCTAAGCCGGCGAGCATTGCTGGGAAGATTTGCCAAAAAAACCGGGCGTGAATGAACACCACTTTGCGGTCATTTGAACTTAGGCTTAAGGGTCGGCGTCTTGACCCGCCTGCGGGCACTCTTCGGCGACGATCTGTTCGTGCGATCTGCCTCGGGCATGCAGCCGACGGCCAAGGCGCTATCGCTGGCCCGGCCGATCAGCGAGGCACTCGGGCAGATCAGGGGCGTGCTGGAGCCCGGATCAAGCTTCGATCCTGCAATCGCCCGCCGCCGCCTCTCCATCGCGGTGACTGATTACGGCGACCTTGTCGTTATACCGCCGCTGGTCGCAGCGCTGCGACGGGAGGCGCCCGGTATCGATCTCGTGGTAGGCCCCTCATTGACGCCGCCACGAGTGTTGCGAGCCTCGAACACGGCGAGATCGACGCCTTGATCGACGGTCATCTCCCCGCCTCCGCGCGTATTACACGATGCGTGCTGTTCGAAGAGAACTTCGTCTGCATCCGCGACGCTAAGCGCGCCAGACGGAAAGCCCAACTCACCAGGGACGACTATACCGACCTCCCGCATGCGCTGTTCTCATCGGCGGGCGGCGACGGGCTTCCCGGCGCAATCGATACTATGCTGGCCCGGCACGGGCGCAAGCGCCGGATCGCCATCACGCTCGCGCATGTCGTCGCGGTTTCGTTTGCAATCGCCGGCACCGATCTCGTGGCGACGGTGGCCGAGCGTATCGCCAGCCGCTTCGCCGCAAGCGCCGGCGTGTCCATCGCTCCGGTTCCCTATGATGTCGAGGCCTTCACCATCGACCTGCTCCACACACGCCGCGCCGCGGCCAACCCGGCGCTGCGCTGGTTCATCGAGTTGGTCAATCGCGTCTGCAAGACGCTGTGACCGACCGCACGCCAGCGACCACGCAATAGCAACCGCTCGCGCCGATATAATAATTCCACCAGAGCCCAGTTCGACAGAAGAAACATTACTTCGGTTCGGCCACGACAATGATCTCGGGAGCCGTCCGACTATCATCGCAATTGAGCGATAGAACCAATCCCAGTCCTGCGACGTTAACCGACCGATGAAAGCGGGGGGCGGCACGATGGGTCCGAAGGGGCGACACGCGATTGTCATCGGCGGCGGCGCGAGCGGCGCCTTGATGGCGTTTCAACTCTTGAAGACCTCTCCGCCCGGTCTTCATGTCACGCTGATCGAGAAGCGACCCGAGATCGGCCGCGGCCTTGCCTATCACGCGGGCAATCCCGAGCATCTCCTCAACGTGCGCGTTTCAAACATGAGCGCGCTGCCTGACGACCCCGGGCATTTCTGGGAGTGGCTGTGCGCGCGGCCCGGTGGGGCCGATGTGTCCTGATCCCTACTGCTTCGTTCCGCGGCAGAGCTACGGGGACTATCTCGCCGACCTGATCGCGCCGCTGACATCGCACGACGAAAGGCGGGGCCTCACCATCATCCAGGGTGAGTGCATCGCCATTCGCGAAACGCCGTCCGACGTCGCGGTGACGCTGGCAGACGGAACGCTACTGACCGGTGCCATCGCGATTCTCGCGACCGGCCATGACGCCGCGGCGTCGCGCCTGCCCGGCCATGTCGATCCTTGGATCGCCCCAGCCGACGCCGGCATAGATAGCAACGCGACCATGCTGATCCTCGGCACCGGCCTCTCGATGGTCGATTACGTGCTGTCGCTGCTCCGCCATGGACACCGGGGGCAGATCGTCGCCCTGTCGCGGCGCGGACTACTGCCGAGAGCCCACCGCCGCATCGATCCGATGCGTCTCGCTGAGAGCGAAATCCCGTTCGGTGCCCGGATCGGCGCCCTGCTGCACTGGTTTCGCCACCGTATCGAAGCACACGTCGCCGAGGGCGGCGACTGGCGCAGCGCGATCGATGCCATCAGGCCCTACACCCAGCGGCTCTGGCAGGAGCTGCCGCTGGAGTCACGGCGCAGATTCCTGGAGCACGCCCGCGCCTGGTGGGACGTCCATCGCCATCGTACGGCGCCCGAGGTGGAGACCCGCATCGCGGAGGCGCTGGCGACCGGTCGTCTGACCGTTGTCTCCGGCAAGCTCGCCACCGTTACGCCGAACCAGAGTGGTGTGCACGTCAGCTATCGTAGGCGCGGCCAGAGCGATCTGTCCGAGCTTCAGGTCGGAGCGATCGTGGACTGCACGGGCATCGTGAAGGACCCAGGCGCCAGCAACAACCCGGCGGTGCGCAGCCTGTTCGACAATGGCCTTTCGCGGATCGACCCGCTGCGGATCGGCATCGAGGTCACGCCGGACTGCGCCATTGTCGATGCACATGGGTCTGCGTCGCGCCGTCTCTACGCCGTCGGCCCGCTCACGCGGGCCGCATTCTGGGAGATCATCGCCGTGCCAGATATACGACAGCAATGCGTAGAGCTTGCTTCCCGGCTCGGAAGCGATGCTCTTAGTTGAAGAGATCCGGCTCGGCTTCCGTGATCCAGTCCCAAAGCGGCTGGAAGCTGAAATAGCCGCCCTTGTGGTGTGGATGCCGTGGAAAGCGAGTTCGGTAATGGAAGAGCGGCTGCGCTTTGTCGCCCGGCTTCTGGATGGGGAAGCCATGACCGAGGTCTGCCGGGAGTTCGGCATCTCCCGCAAGACCGGCTACAAGATTTTCGATCGCTACAAGAAGCACGGGATTGAGGCGTTGAGCGACCGCTCCAGGCGGCCGATACGCTATGCCAACCAGCTTCCGCCACAGCTCGAGACCCTGATCGTCCGGCTGAAGAGCGAGAAGCCGCACTGGGGCGTCCGCAAGATCCGCGAGCTGCTGGTGCGTCGGCTCGATGGCGACATCAAGGTTCCCGCCAAAAGCACCATCCACGCGGTGCTCGACCGCTACGGCCTCGTCAAGCGCGGCGGCGGGCCGCGCCATCGCGCGCGCGGCACGCCGCTGTCGCAGGGCACGCTTCCCAACGATCTGTGGTGCGCCGACTTCCAGGGCGAGTTCAAGCTCGGCAATGGCCGATACTGTTATCCCCTGACCGTCACTGACCATGCCTCGCGCTTCCTGCTGCTCTGCGGGGCGCTCGATTCCACCCGCGAAGATCCTGCAATTACGGCTTTCGAGCGCCTGTTTCGCGAACGCGGTCTGCCGCTTGCCATCCGCTCCGACAATGGCGTGCCCTTTGCCAGTGCCAATGCCTTGTTCAGTCGCTCAAAGCTCGGTGTGGTGGCTCCGGCTCGGCATTGCGATCGAGCGGATCACGCCGGCGGTCGTCAACCAGGCGATTGCCGCGGCCAAAAAGGCAACGGACAGCGGTCGAATAGCAGATTGGAACGAAACGGAGCAGCGATATCTGACCCTGCGCCAGCGCGGGCGATCGGTGCGCTGGATCGTGCGGGCGTACGGCCTCTCGCGCAAGATCGGCTCCGCCACGGGAATCCATATCGATCCGACCTATCTCTCGCTTCGAGACGCGCGCGAGAAAGCCAAGCAAGTCTATGCCGACATGGCCGGCGGCAAACTTGACGAGGCGCCTCCGGAGACCCCGCCGAAGGTGGTCAAGCCGCCCACCTGGACGTGGGCCGATCTTGATCGCAAGTCCCAGGCCATGATTGCCAAGCCGCGATGGATCAACCGACGCATGAAACCGGCGAGCAAAGGAACGTGTGACGACTACGCCTTGCGTTCGCCAAGCCATCCTACCAAGCGCTCCCCCCCTGCTTCTAACGGAGCTCAACAGGCCGTTGCTCAACGAAGCACGCAACGGCGTTGTGCCGCGAGATCCCGACAAGCGCGCCGGCGTACATCGGCAGCGCGAAAAGTGTGTCACCTATTTCCGCGCCGCGGTGTCTTGGGCCGCCGACAAGCATCCAGACGAATCCGGTCTCAACGTAGATGTCGACCGATGGTGGGAAAGGTCGACCGCCGGCGAGCCACGACCGGAAGAGATGGCGGAGATTACGGCCGGGCAAGCTGCTCGCAGCTTTCCCTCCGTCTATCGCATCGCCCTTCCCGCGCTACGTGCGGCGCGGACACTCGCGCCGCACGATAAGGAGGCAGTCCGGGTTCAGACCTACATGGCGCTCATCGCGGATGTCGCCGACACCAATCTGCTGCACCGGGGGCGGGCTGACGGGCTGCGTTTCGCGCACGCCAGCGCTTCGGCATTGTTTACCGTGGGCGGTGTCGGTCGCACAGGCTGGCGCGAACACGCCGACGGCATCCACCAGGCTTTCGTCGCGCGCAATCTCAGTCCGGGCGGCTCAGCAGATCTGCTCGCCATGGCGCTGCTTTTCGAGGCTCTCTTCGTCGATCGGCTGGACCCCTGATGCTTGCGCTGCTCTACGGCGGACAAGGCACCTTGTCGGACAAGATCTTTGATCGCCGATCAGCCTGCCGCGGAACAGGTCTTCGCCGCCGCAACCGCCTGTACCTCCAGAAGCTCGAACTCGGCGCCGGTAAGCGCAATTTTCGTCCCTACCGGATCACGCAGCTCGCGCAGGCGAAGGTCGATCAGCCAGCCATTGCACGACAGCCGCTTCTGATGACATTGCCCAGCCCGTGGCCTGGCGCCTGCGCAATTCCGGCGTCTCAGGCGTCTTTGCGACGATAACGACGGCGATGGTGATCGTCATGCTGGTGATCGGCATTTTCGGGCCCAGGACCCGCGAGCAGATGGCCGCGTGACCAGGTGCCGGACCGCGAGCAGGCCGGCATCGCATCGACAGAACGACGCGTGGTGCCAGCCCCTTGAATGAGCCCGCACCGGCATGCCCGAACTTATCCTGTACTCATCACCCGACATTTAGCCCATTCGTTCCGCCGCATACGATCCCGGCGAGGCCGGAAAGACGACCGTTTTATCGTCATTGACCAGCACCCGGCGATGGATGTGCGCGTGGACGGCGCGGGCGAGAACCTGGCTTTCGACGTCCCTTCCCAGGCTAACGTAGTCTTCTGGGCTTTGCGCATGCGTAACTCGAATCGTGTCTTGTTCGATGATCGGTCCCTCGTCCAGGTCCGCCGTGACATAGTGGGACGTCGCCCCGATGAGCTTCACGCCCCTCTCAAATGCCTGCTTGTATGGATTGGCGCCCTTGAAGGAAGGCAGAAACGAGTGGTGGATGTTGATTATCCGTCCGGACATCTTCTTGCACATTTCATCGGATAGAATCTGCATGTAGCGCGCCAGGATGATGAGCTCGGCTCCGGCCTCCTCAACGATGCGCATCTGCTGAGCTTCGGCGTCCGGCTTGTTTTCCTTTGTCACACGAATGTAATGGAAGGGAATGTCGTGGTTTACAACGAGCTTTTGGTAATCGAGATGGTTCGAAATCACGGCAACGATGTCGATCGGGAGCGCGCCGATTCGCCAGCGGTACAGAAGATCGTTCAGGCAATGGCCGAAGCGCGACACCATGATAACGACCCTCATTCGTTTCGACGCGTCGTGAATGGCCCACTTCATGTCGAACTGCTCGGCGACCGCCGGAAAGCCGTCGCGCAATGTCGATAGCTTCGCGCCTTCCTGCGAGAGGAAGCTCACCCGCATGAAGAAGCGGTCGGTCTGCGCGTCGTCAAATTGCGAACTGTCCGTGATGTTGCAACCGTTCTGCGCAAGAAACGTCGAGATCGCGGCAACGATGCCGCGCCTTGCCGGGCACGTCACGGTGAGGAGAAAATTGGCCATGAAGAGAACTCGAAGGGTTGCGGCTGTCGCCGGATGGTGAAGCGCTTGCGGCACTCAGGCCGTCAAGCCGACGGGTTCGGGGAGGTTTCTGGCTCGATGCGCCGCGGTCAGGGTATTGACGAGGAGACACGCGATGGTCATGGGACCGACACCGCCCGGAACAGGCGTGATCGCGCCGGCGACGGAAGTCGCCTCGCCGAAGTCGACGTCGCCGACGAGACGGAACTTTCCGCTACGTTCGACACGATTGATGCCGACGTCGATTACGGAAGCACCCGGCTTTATCCAATCGCCGCGGATCATTTCGGGCCGGCCGACTGCGGCGACGAGAATGTCGGCTCGCCGACACACCGACGGAAGGTCACGCGTTCGGCTGTGCGCAACGGTGACCGTGCAATTCGCTGCGATGAGAAGCTGCGCCAACGGCTTTCCGACGATGTTCGACCGTCCCACGATCACGGCCTCGAGGCCCGAAAGGTCGCCGTGGACCTCCTTCAGCAGCATCATGCAGCCGAGGGGCGTACACGGCACCAAGGCCCGTTGTCCGGTCCCCAGAAGTCCAACGTTGGAGATGTGGAAGCCGTCGACGTCCTTGTGCGGTGCGATCGCGTTGATGATGCGACCCGAGTTCATGTGTGGCGGGAGCGGAAGTTGGACCAGTATGCCATCGACAGCCGCGTCGTTATTCAGCTTCGCGACCAGCGCCAGCAATTCCTCCTCGGACGTAGCGGCGGGCAGCCGATGCTCGAACGAGTTCATTCCGACTTCGCGGGTCTGGCTGCTTTTGTTGCGCACATAGACTTGGGAAGCGGGATCTTCGCCCACGAGCACGACGGCCAGGCCACAGATGACCCCGTGCTCTTCGCGTAGCCTCGTGGCAGTGTCCGCTGCCCGGCGGCGGATCTGGGCTGCAGCGGCCTTTCCATCGATAATTCCACGTTTCATTACGCTGCTCCGATCAATTTGAACGAATGCCTGCTATCGGTGGGACGACCCGGGCTATTCTGCGCCGCCGTCTCGTACCGGCCCCGCACTCCGATGATCACTTTGAGACGGCCTTTCCGAGCCCGATGGCCCACTCCACGATGAGCACGATGCCGAGCGTGCCGAGCACGAGGAGCGCGGAGACCGCGGCGACGAGCGGATCGGTCCAGCTCTCCACGTAATGGTAGAGCGAGACGGGGAGCAGTTTGAGCTGCGTTCCCGCAATGAACAGCGAAATCACGACTTCATCGAACGAAACGATGAAGGCCAGCGCTGCCGACGCGACGAGTGCAGGCGTCATGAGCGGCAGAGTGATCTGACGAAAGACCTGCCAGGGCGCTGCGCCGAGCGTTCCAGCGGCATCCTCCACGAATGACGGCATGGTGCCGAGGCCCGTCATCAGCACTCTCAAGGCATAAGGCAGGGTAATGACCAGGTGCGCAATCACGACCCCGGGCCAACTGCTCACTAGGCCGTATCCGGCAAATATGACGAGGATCGCCAGGCCCAGGACGATGCTTGGAAGCAAGAGCGGCGCGGTAAACAGGGAAATCAAGGCGTCTTGCCCCCGAAAACTCCATCGCGTCAAGGCCACGGCAGCGGGCATCGCGACCACGAGCGTTATGACGGTCACGCAAGCCGCGATCAGCAGGCTATTCCGAAATGCCGTCACCATCTCTTCGTTGTGAAGAAGAGCGACGTACCACCTGGCACTCCAGGCCGATGGTGGCCAAGCGACATAAGCGTCGGCGGAGAATGATATGGGGAATACGAGGATCACCGGCGCAAGCAGAAACATCATTATCAAAATGATGCCCAATGCGTGAATGCCTCTCGCGATCTTTGGCAGCACGACCGAGCCCCCTACTCTACGATCTTGGAGAGTTGCCCGTAGAACAGCAGGGCTGTTCCGAACACGATCAGAATCAGGACCGACAAGCACGCAGCAACTGGCCAGTTCAACGTGACGATGGCCTGGTCGTAGATCTCGGTTGCCAGCAGCGCGACCCGCCCGCCTCCCAGCATCTTGGGCGTAATGAAGCTGCTCACCGCGAGAACGAAGCAGAGAAGGCATCCCAGCAGAATTCCCGGCATGCTGAGTGGGAGAACAATCCGGCGGAATACGGTAAAAGGGCCGGCTCCAAGCGTCTCCGCGGCCTGCTCCAGTGTTGCATCCAATTTTCCGAATCCGGAGAGAAGCGACAGTATCATGTAAGGCATGAGGATTTCGGTCATGCCGATGATGACGCCCAGCTGATTGTTGATCAACCGCGGCGGCGTCAGGTTGAGCGAACGCAACACCGCCGGCAAGAAGCCCTGGTCGCCGAGGATCACCATCCAACCGTAGGTACGCACCACGGCCGAGATCAATAGCGGCGAGATGCAGAGCACGATGAGAAGCGCCTTGGCCTTTGTCGCACGGCTGACGAACAATGCGAGAGGATAGGACAGCACCAGCGTGACGAGCGTGATCAGCGCCCCGATCCAGACCGTTCGCCACAACATCGACCAGTAGTATGCGTCCGAGATCAATGAACTCCAGGTCGACAGATCAAAACCCTCATTCATCGCTCCCGTAGCCGCCGCACTGCGGAACGACATGGCTGCGAGATTCGCCACGGGCGCGACGAAGACCAGGATGTTCACGAGAACGATCGGGAGCAGGAGGGCGGACAGCAACGATCCCCCTCCGCTCTTTGCGTCGTTCGCTTCGAGCGCGGAAACGGTCATCCCGTCGCCTCCGAGGAGAAGGTAAGAGTGTCTCGCGTTTTCCATCGCAGCGTAACGGAATCGCCGGGCTGAAAGGGATCCGTCGCCGAGCTCGTGGCCTTTTCAACCTGCAAGAGACCAGCTGCCGTCGCGACCGCATACTGGAGCGTATCCCCGACGTAGGTGATGTGTCGGATCGTTCCGACAACGATATTCTCCTCCGGCGAGCCCACACTTGCTTCACCGGCCGCTTCGAGATCGATGCGATGAGGGCGGATCATGATGAGGACACGCCCCGCGCCAGCGCTGGCGTTCGCGCGGATGAGCGAGTCGCCGACTGCGATGGCGCCGTCGTTACGCCATTGTCCGTCCAATCGGTTGATGCGCCCCACGAACTCGGCCACCATCGGTGTGGCCGGCCTCTCGTAGATATCGAGGGGAGTTCCGATCTGCTCCAACTTGCCGCGGTTCATCACGACGATCCGGTCGCATATTGCCATGGCTTCCGTCTGATCGTGCGTGACGAAGACGGTGGTCATCCGCAGGCGCTGTTGTATCTCCCGGATCTCGTTGCGCATGTTGTCACGCAGTTTCGCATCGAGATTCGAGAGAGGCTCGTCGAGCAGCAGAATATCGGGCTCCACCACCAGCGCCCGGGCGAGGGCGACGCGCTGTTGTTGGCCGCCTGAAAGTTCGCGGGGCTTGCGACCCGCGACGCCCTCCAAACGAACCATCGCGAGCGCCGATGCGACCCGCTTTGCGATATCCGGCTTTCTTATCTTGCGCATTTGCAGTCCGAACGCGACGTTCTCCGCGATGGTCATATGCGGGAATAGAGCGTAGGACTGGAACATCACTCCCATGTTGCGTCGGTAGGTCGGCAGGCGGGTGACATCCTGACCGCCGACCTTGATCTTACCCGACGTCGCCTGGACGAGGCCGCTGATCATCCGAAGGGTCGTGGTCTTGCCGCAACCGGACGGGCCCAATAGGCCGAGCAACTCGCCCTGCCCGAGCGAGAAGGACAGATTGGCCACCGACGGCGCCAAGTGACCGTATCGCTTCTCTAGTGATTCAACCTCTAGATACAATGTCTTCCCGTCACTTGCGTGACGCTCCCGCGGTGCCGATCCTGGAACGAGATGCCTAACTGCGGCTAATAACGTTCCTGCGCCATTGCTCGGTGATCTTGTCCCTGAACTTGGCGACCTCGATCCAATCCACATCGATCATTCGAGCCATCCGCTCCGGCGTGGTAGCGGTCCGTTTCCGCGCGTCCTCGGAAATTGATGCGTTCTTGTTCGTTGGAACGTAGGAGAGCTCTTCAGTGAACCTCGATTGCGTTTCCCCGCTCAACGCGTATGACATGAACTGGAGGGCCGCCTCGGGTTGCTTGGATCCGTTGACGAGATTGATCGTGTTGATCTGGGAGATCGAGCCTTCTTCGGGCATCGCGGCCGCCATGCGATCCGGATTCTGCTTCGAAACAGTCTGCGCTCGCGCATTGTATCCGACCCCCAGATCGACGACCCCGTTCGCCACCGCCGCATAGGGATTGGGCTTGGGATCCCACGTCTGCACGAGGGGCGCCATCTCTGCCAGCAGTTGAATTCCCTTGTCTATCGACTGGCGATAGTCACCACCTCCGGCCAGCTTGTTGGCAATCAGCGTCAGTCCAACCCCCACCAGGTTCGGGGGAGCATCGATTGCGATGCGACCCGCATGCTTCTTGTCCCAAAGCTCCTTCCATGATGTCGGCGGCGTTGGAAACTTGCCAGGGGCATACATCAGGACGAGCGCGTCGAACGTCACGGCGGGACCAGGCACGCCCTGGATCAGGGCCGAGGGGACCAACTCCTTCATTACCGGCAGCTGCTCGGCGGTCACGGGCTTGTAGATGTTTTCGTCGCCGCCGGCCTTGGCGACCACGACGTCCATGATGCAGACGTCGATTTGAGGCGCCGCCTTTTGCGCTCGCAGCATCCCGAGGTTTTGGGCAGACGTCGGCATTCCCATGTAGTCCACGCGGATGCCGGGATTTGCCTTCATGAAGGGCTCGATGACGGTTCGCTTGTAGATGTCCTCGAAGATATCGCTATAGGCGGCGACCGTGATCTTCCTTTCCTGAGCACTTGCCTTGCTGACCCATGGCGCGGCCACACCCAGGGCGCCAAGAGCCAGAACCTTGCGTCGCGTCAAATTCGGCATGGAATTCTCCTGTCTCACGTTGAACAATGTATGGTCACGCCCGTCTTCGGAGTCTTGTATGTCTCGCCTGCCCAGACCTCCGGGCAGGCTTCCTGCCGCGCTCAAGACGCTTTGGGATAATATCGTTTCACGAATTCCTCGGAGAACTTACCGGAAGTGAGGTCTTCCTGGATTGCTGTGGCGAGCCGCTCGGCCGGCGGGCCATAGCCACCCGCTCCTGCCGTCTCGAGCACTGCAACAGCATCGGGCTCCAGAGGCACGCAGCAGGCTTTGGCGGCAAGCTCCGTGACCTGACCGGCATCCGAGCGAACGTAAAACCGTCCTGTCGAGCCGTCTTCGCCACCGAACAGTCCCCAAGGCTTGTGCACGAAGCGTTCGCCGACACCGTTGAACTCGCAGACGTGACCGATCGGCCGAATGGTGCGCCGGATGCCCAGGCCGCCGCGGAAGCGCCCCGCACCACCGGTGTTTTCGATCAACGAGTATTCCTCGACGCGGAGCGGGTATTCGAGCTCGATGGCCTCCACGGGCAGGTTGGAGGTGTTGGTGATGTTGACCTGGACGCCGTCCTTGCCATCGAAGGTCGCGCGCGCCCCCATGCCGCCGCCAAGCGTTTCGAGATAGACGTAGAGCTGGGCGGTTCGAGGATCTATGCCTGCAAACACGGCGCTGGTGTTTGCACCGTTCGTGCCCGCGACCACGCGGTCCGGCACCTGCTCGGCCAGGGCGCCGAATACGCAGTCGACGACGCGTTGACAGGAGTTGGCACGCAAGGCGACCGCGGCCGGAGCGATGCAGTTCACGAACGAACCGAGCGGCGCCTTGATTTCGATCGCATCGAAGATGCCCTGATTGTTCGGCACGTTCGGATCGAGCAGGGCCTTGAGCGCGTAGCACACCGCCGACTGGGTCGCGTTGAAGACCATGTTGAAATTGCCGGGGACCTGCGGATCGCTGCCCTCGAAGTCGAAGAGAATACGGTCGCCGGTCTTCTCGATCTTCACCGCGATCTTGATATTGTCGGTGCCCGCGCCGTCATCATCCATGTAGTCGGTGAAGGCGTAGACACCGTCAGGAAGCGATGCGATGGCTTTCCTCATCCGCTTTTCGGTGCGTGCGATCACCTCGGAGAAGATCGCCGAAATCCGGTCGCCGCCATGCTCGCGCAACATGTCCTCGAGCCTGGCAACGCCCAGCTTGCAGGCCGCGATCTGGGCGTTGAGGTCGCCCCGTCGCTCCTCCTCCAGACGCATATTGAGCAGCAGGAGGGTCAGCAGATCCTGATCGAGCACGCCCTTGGAATAGAGCCGCATGATCGGAATCCGCAGCCCTTCCTTGTAGATCTCGTTGAGACCTCCCGACATCGATCCGACCGCCGCGCCGCCGACATCGGCGTGGTGGATGATGTTGGCGACGAACCCGATGAGGCGATCGCCCTCGAAAACCGGCATCGCCATGTTGATGTCCGGAAGGTGCGTACCTCCCGCAACGTGCGGATCGTTGGCGATGAAGACGTCGCCGGGGTGGATATCGCTGCCATATCGGTCCAGGATGAACTTCGTCAGTCCTCGCATCGATGCAAGATGGATCGGCAGCGCCATTTCCGCCTGCACGACCAGCCTGCCCTGCGCATCGGCAATGGCCGTGGAATGGTCATGGCGCTCCTTCACGTTGGTGGAGAACGCGCTTCGCATGATGCTGATGAAGCATTCGTCGGCAATCGACTTCAGCCCGTTCCAGGCGATTTCCAGCGAAATCGGGTCGATCACGATCTCAGACATTGTCGATCTCCATGATCATGTTGAGGGCGGCATCGACCGTGATCGCGGCCCACGGCGGAATCACCGTGGTCGAGTCGAGCTGCGTGATAATGGCCGGGCCCTTGATGACGGTTCCAACGGGCAGGCCGGAGCGGTCGTACATCGGCGTCGAAACGGGCCCCGCTTCGTCGAACCAGACGTCTTTGGTATCGGACGGCTCGAGCTTTCCGGCAGGATTTTCCGTCACCGACTGGCTCTGCGGCAGCTTGGCGATCGTCCGAAGCCGGACGTTCACGATCTCGATCGGTGCCTGCTGGTCGTAGTGGCCATAAGCCCTCAAATATGCCGCGAAGAATGCTGCGCGCAGCTGCTCGGCATCCGGCAGGACCGGAGCGCCCGAGCCGCTTGCGACCTCAACGGCAAGCTCGTAGTTCTGGCAGACATACCGCATGTCCAACGACAGGACGAGACGGGTTTCGAGAGCGCCCTCGCCTTCCTGGGCAAGCCAACCCTCTCCCTGCTTCACGAGGTCCGTGACGACGCTTGCGGCGGCCCGCATGTCCCCACCGACACGAACCCGACAGCTCGCGACGAAGTCTTCCTGCAGATCCGACATGATCAGACCTTCGGCGCACAGAATTCCCGGAGCACGTGGAACGATGATGCGCTTGATGCCGATCGAGCGCGCGACATCGGCGGCGTGCAGCCCGCCCGCGCCGCCGAACGGCATGAGGACGAATTTGCGCGGATCGTATCCCCTTTCGATCGTCACCGCCCGAATGGCGCGGACCATGTTGGATGTGACGATCCCGACGATGCCGAGCGCCGCCTTTTCGACGCTGAGCCCGAGCTGGGACGCGATCGGTGCAACGGCCTTGACGGCAAGGTCACGATCGATGGTCATGCCCCCGCCGGTGAGCGTTACCGGCAACCGCCCGAGAATGACGTTGGCATCCGAGACGGTCGGCAGCGTGCCACCGCGGCGATAGCAGGCCGGTCCCGGCACGGCCCCGGCGCTTTCGGGCCCGACCTTCAGGAGCCCGTCACTGCCCGGCCGAGCGATCGATCCGCCGCCCGCGCCGACCGTGTGAATGTCCACCATCGGCAGCCGAATCCTGAAGCCCGAGATGTCGCGGGTGCTCGCGATGGCGGTCTTGCCGGCCTGGATCAGACAGACGTCCGTGCTGGTTCCTCCGATATCCAGGGTGATGATATCGGGAATGTCAGACATCGCGCCGGCGCCAGCCGCACCGACCGCCCCCGCGGCAGGTCCCGAGAGCGCGGTGCGAACCGGAAATTGCGCGGCCCTGTCGACCGACATCAATCCGCCGCTGGACTGGAAAATGCCGAACTCCGCGTTGGGCGCGACCGTCGTCACCTCGAGCTTCAGGCGGTTCATGTAACGCCCGACCTCGGGCTGAAGGAACGCATTGATCAGCGTGGTCGAGAACCTTTCGAACTCGCGAAACTCCGGTTGCACCTCGCTGGAAACCGAGACGAACATGTTCGGGAATGCCTCACGCAGCGCGGTGGCGATCCGCTTTTCGTGCGTGGGATTGAGGAACGAAAAGATCAGACAGACCGCAACGCCCTCGATCTCCGGCTGTCTCCTCAACTGCGCCACCAAGGCGTCGATCGAAGTATCGGATAGCTCGCGGACGACCTCACCGGTCGGGCCGATGCGCTCATCGATCTCGAAACGAAGCGCCCGGGAAGCGAGTGGCTGCGGCGCATCCAATTGCAGATCATAGATGTGCGGCCGAACCTGGCGGCCGATCTCGACGAGGTCGCGAAAGCCCTTGGTTGTGACCAGAGCGACCTTGGCGCCCTTCCGCTGAAGTAGTGCGTTGGTCGCGACGGTGGTCCCGTGCGCAAAACGCGTGATGGCGCCTGGATCGATCTCGTACTTCTCGGTCAGCTCGCGCAATCCTTGCAGGACGGCTCGCGAGGGGTCGTCCGGTGTCGAGGGCCTTTTGTGAATCAGGACGCGGCCTGTCGTCAGATCTCTGGCCGAAAAGTCGGTAAAGGTACCGCCGACATCGACACCGACGACCCAGTTTGGATTTGAGCTGTTCTGCTGAAGCATTGTCGGCCTGCCTATCCGCCCTACCTTGACGTGAATGCTTGAATCGTTGCGGCGTCTGCCCAGGGGCCATCCTCGCAACGCGCAATGGTCGATGACGATTTCATCGAGGCTGCATGACCCGGAGTCCCGTTTGGCGTGCCTGTCGTAGGAATTGCCATTGTCTCTCTCAGCTGTTGACGATTCCGCTGGACGCCAGAATACGCCGCACCGACCCCGCGGCTGATTTAGGAGTGTAGGCCCCCGTCACGCCGCCAAGGGAATGCGATGCGACGGAGAAGTCCCAAGCGAAACCTTGCCCCGAAACCTGAATGCGATGACGCATCTCGTCAGTCCCGGGCTTGGCTACGACGATGCTCTTGGTCCGGTCGAAGCCGATGCCCGCGATTGCGATGGCGGCATGCACGTTCACGTTCCTCGGAAATTTCCGGCAGGCTTCCCGGGCGCTCCCCTCGAAGACAACACCAGAGACGCCGGTCTCAAGGCCGAGACCCGCAGCGCTTTTTGTCGTGGTGATCGTGACGTCTTCGATGCTGTCACGCCCATCGACGAACCCATCAAGTCCCAGGATCGCGCCGTGAGGCAGGAAAAACTGCGTGCCGTTCGCGCGGCAACTTTCATCGACGGCGCGCTCGACTTCGGGTCTGGCAAGGGCGGAGCAGCTGAACCCGCAAAGATCGGCAGACTTCAGCACGCGCGGCGCGACTGCCGCAAGCACGTCGGCGTGGGCCGCCTCCAACACAAGGTCGACCGGCCGCGCCATTGCTTCGTCGAGATCGGACACCAACAACGCCGGATCAACGCCCTCGACGTCGCGCTCGGAAGCGGCCTTCTTGCCGGACACGAGGACGTACGCGATTTCGGCCGCTCGGGAACGAGCAACTTCTCGATAGATGGATCTTCCGATCAGGCCCGCGCCGATGATGCCAATCTTACGGTACTTCATCACGAGTAACCTGTCGGTAGGAGCGGACCACCCGCCCGAGCGCTCATGTATGGCGATACGCTTCACGCACTCCGCGCAACACGTCGAACACGATATCGGTCGATCAACGCAGCGACCCGTTCCACCGCGGCGACGGCCGCTTCGTGATCCTGCGAGTAATTGAACCGGATGCTCCCGAAACTGTGCGGGCCGAACTCCACTCCCGGAGTCACCGTGACGCCGGCCTGCAACCGCAAGGCGCGGACGAAATCGATCGGGGCAATCGTCAGCTCGGGAAGCCTTGGGAACAGATAGCTGCCACCCTCGGGCTTTCGCAGCGCAAGTCCGTCAACCTTCCCGAGGATAGCGATCAGATCATCGCGGATTGCCTGATGCCGCTGAATGCGGTCACGCATCCAGTCGTCCGGTTCGGCAAGCCAGACGTTCAGAACGGCCTGGCTGTAGCCTGCCGCGCGCAGTGATACGATGGCTTGCAGCTTGGCCATGCGCTCGACGATCGAGGCCGATCCGAAAGCCACGCCAAGGCGAAAGCCGCTGAGCGACTCGGTCTTTGACGGCCCCATGATCGCAATCAGATTCTCGCGGGCTAACGATTTGGCGCGGAGATGGCTGTACGCCTGTCCGGCGTAGAGCAGGCGCGAGTACAGCTGGTCGACAATGACCGTCGCACCGAACTTGCCGGCCAATCGGGCGATCGCGTCAATCTCGTCATCCGAGTAGACGACGCCCGTCGGATTATTGGGATTGGAGAAGACGAGAACCCGTGCCCCGTCCCTGAATGCCGACTCGAGCTGGTCGAGGTTCAAGCCTGCCCGGCCGGCCGCTCGGAGATAGTCGAGCTCGACCGGGACGAGGACGCCGTCGAAGAAGCGGACGAGTTTCCGGTTGGCGAAATAGTCCGGCTCGACCACGGCGACCTTCGTCCCCGAGGCGACCGTCGCCCCCATGGCCAGAAACAGTGCGCCCTGCGTTCCGGGCGTCACGATCAGGTCCTCGGTGGCCGAGAGGGGCGCACCGGTAAAGATACCCAGCCTCTCCGCAACGGCGCCACGAACCGCGGCGTCGCCGAGATACTCGGTGTAGGCCTGGGATCCGCCGCGGCGATAGCCTTCCAGAAACGCCTCGAGCGCCCCCGGAGCCGGCAGGAACGCATCTACGTCGCCGTGAGAAAAATCGACCGGCCTGCCTTCGATCACACCGCCGAGAAGGGCACCGTCAGCAGCTTGCGCGGTGAGCCGAACCTCCTGGCCCGGAGCATTTTCGGTTGCGAGCTCGGCGAATTTTCTCTGGATCGAATTCATCATACGCTCGCCACCGTTGCCCATTGATCCGCCAATCGCTGACTGCTAGTTGGGCATCGCACACTCAAGCACGTGGGCCCTTTTTGCCGCGAGGATCAACCCATCCCTAATCGGTAGTACTTGCTTGATTACGCTCCAAGAAATAAAAACTGGCTCAGTGACCCTGTTTTCATTTGGCGGCGTTTTGGATGAGAAACTTGCCTCCTCTGAGCGGGCTTCAGGCGTTCGAGGCCGCAGCGCGGCATCTGAGCTTCACGGAAGCCGCAAAGGAGCTGAATTGCACACAGGCCGCAGTCAGTCAGCGTGTACGCGGGCTGGAATCCTACCTTTCGCGGCAACTGTTCGTACGCAGGCAAAATGGACTGCAACTGTCCGAGGTGGGCGAAGCCTACCTTCCGGGCGTCGCCGAAGCACTGAATCTCGCAGCTGCAGCAACCGAGGGGCTGCGCGGCAAGAATGTGCCGCGCACCGTGACCTTATCGGCTCCCCTGTCGTTCGTTACCTTATGGCTTGCCTCCAGGCTCGACGGGTTTCTGAGCCAAAATCCGAATATCGAGATTCGCCTGAACAGTGCGATCTGGACTGACCCGAACGCTGACCTGGCCGACATCGTCGTGGAAGTTCGCGACGCCTCGGAGCTGGACGCCGACACTCCTCGTCTACCTAATGAGACCCTGGAGCTCGTCTGCGCGCCAGCATTCATGCGATCGCTTTCCACGATCGCGCTGCAAGATGTGCTGAACTCATCGCGGAAAATATTCGTTCAGGGTCGACACAATGTCTGGCAGCGCTGGGCGACCAAGCTCGGCATCAACCTGGAAGGCGACGTTCCCGCGCTGAAGGTGGACAATTCCGCGACCGGGCTCGAGGCCGCGGCCCAGAACCTCGGCTTCGTCGTTACCTACTCTTCCTATTGCGAGCCGTATCTGAAGGACGGGCGCGTCGCGACCTGGAGCAAGGCCAAGGTTCAGACCACGCTTTGCCTCGCCCTCACCGGCTCGCCCGACAAACCTTCGTGGCATCCCGCGCACAAGGTTTTTGATTGGCTCAAGCAGGAGTTTCAAAAAGGAACGTCGACCCCGTAGGTCCCGCGGCTCAGTTACGCAGCACCCAGCTCCTTCAGGCTCGACATCATGAAATCTGCCGAGGCCACGTCGAAGAACAAGTCGAAGCCGTGATCGTTGGTGCGGTCGGTACGTACGAGGATGCAGTCCATCTGCGCCACGCGGGTCTGCACCACGCTTCGTAGCGGCAATCGATCGGCATTCAGATCGACAGGGCACGTCTTTGCGAGAAATTCCGCCACGTTGGCTCCATGGACGTGGAACCATGCCCAGACCTCTTCTCGCCAGGCATTGAAGCCTTTGCGCTCGCGGCCGTCGGATTCCCATTCTGACCGCAACGCAGCCAGAGAAGCCGACTGCCCGACGGATTGAGGGAGGAACAAATAGTCCTCGGCTCCGAGACGAACAAGGTCGAGCTTTCGCGAGGCAACCGGGGCAAGCGAATTGACCGGCTCTGGCAGCGGAATCGCCTTGGACCTCAGCCAATCGCTGGCGCCCCTGCCCTTGATGCCGAAGCGGGCATACCGGGTCAGATCCAAGACTTCGATCGGCCCTTCGCCCTTCCTCTCAGGCACGACCGTCGTCCGGACGAGTGTCGCATCGATGGAAGAAGGAATGCCATCCGAATGTTCGGCATACACATCGCCGAGCGGTGTCCGCCGACCTGCCGCGAGAACAGCCATATCAGATTTCCTGCCGCTTGTTTTCGGGGTCGAAGAAGTGCGGAGAGACGATGCGAGCTCGTAGCTGCGCGCCCTTCCGCGTTTTGATCAGCAAGCCCCTGCCTTGCTCGGCCAGATCGGCCGGCACGAAGGCGAGACCAATCCATTTCCCCAAGGTCGGCGACAGGCAGGTCGACGTGACGTGACCGACCGCCTCGCCCTGCTCCAGGATGAGGCACGCTTCGTCCGGCCTGTCCTGCTCAGACGATGCAAGCTCGAACCCGACCAGGCGACGCCTGGCGGGAAGACGGCGAAGCAGTTCGGTCGACCTCTTGCCGATGAAGAAGGGCTTCTTCATCGCGAGCGCCCACGCCATTCCCAGCTCGTCCGCGGTGCTGACGGCATCGGTATCCTGACCAATGATGATGTGCCCCTTCTCCAGACGCAGGATTCGCGACGCTTCCAGGCCGTAGGGTCGCAGTCCAAGCGGCTTGCCGGCTTCCATCAGAGCATCCCACAAGGCCTCTCCATAGGATTGAGGCGTGTGCAGTTCGAAGCTCAGCTCGCCGGAGTAGCCAATGCGCATGATGCGGACGGGACAGTTCGCGATCCGGCCGATGCGCCCGCCCAGGAAGGGCAGTTCTTCGGAGGAGACATCCATGCCGCCTGCCGCCTCGAGAACCTGCCGGGCGAGACGTCCGGTGAGGTTAAAGGCCGCAAAGCCGGCGCTTACGTTGTGGATGTCGACGTCGAGCCCCCATTGAACGTTCTGCCAGCACATGTCGGCATAGATGCGATCCACTCCGCCGGTCGTCGCTGTGACGTAGTAGTGATCCGCCGCCACCCTGAAGGCCACGCCATCGTCGATGACCGATCCCATCTCGTTCAGCGTCAGGCAATACCGGACCCTGCCGACGGGCTGCTTGGCGTAGTTCATCGAACAGAAGCGATCGAGCAACAGCCCGGCGTCCGGTCCGCGCAGTTCGATCTTGCCGAGGGTCGAGACGTCGAGGATGCCGACGCGCTGCCTGACGCGGTTCACCTCGTCGACAATCAGTGCATCGGCGGATTTTTGGTCGCCGTAATACAACGGGCGCCACCACGCTCCCACCGGCGTCATCTTCGCACCGGCCTCGACGTGACGATGATGGACCGATGTGTAGCGATAACGGCTCTGCTGAATCCCTGCGAGGAGCCCGAGTTTTTCGGGGCCGAATGGCGGCCGCGATGTCGTGACGCCGATATCGGCGACCTTGCGCTTTGTGGCACGCGCTACGATGCGGGCCGTGGCGAGAGCCGAATGACGGCCTTGCGACGGCCCCATTCCGACCGTCGAGAAACGCTTCACGAGCTCAAGCTCGTCGTAGCCGGTGCGAACCGCGTTCTCGATGTCCTTGACCTGGAGATCCTCGTCGAAATCGACGAAATCGCGCCCCTTGGAATGCCCGACAAGGGGAAGCTCGAGGCTGCTGAGACTTCGTTCCTCGTCCTCGGGCACCTCGATTTCACGCGAAGGAAGACCCAGTGCCTGCACGGCGTTCCCACCTGCCTTGCGTCCCGCCGCGAGAACCGAAGGAAGGGAAAAATTGCCCGCGACCGATCCGGCCAGCGTCAAATGCGCGGGAACGTTGGTGAGCGTAAACTGCGCCGTGCCATCGTCGTAGCTCAATTTCGCACCCGCCTGCAAAGCGAGCTGATAGGTCGGAGTATAGGCGCAGGACACCGAAAGAAGGTCGCAATCGATCCAGTCCGACGTATCCGCGTCGGCGCGCGTGATCCTGGCGGCCTTGAGATGCTTGTTGCCCGCGGTGCCTGCGGCCGCTGCTATCTTGGCGTTGAGGATGATCCGCACGCCTTTCATCTCGAGCTCTGCGGCGAATGAAGCGTGTTGCTGCGTGGCGCGCGGATCGACGACCGCCGCCACCTCGACACCGGCCTCCACGAGGTCCAGCGCCACCCGGTAGCCGTCCCGGTTGCCGGCGAAAACCAACGCGCGCCGGCCCGGCTTCACGGCGTAGTGTCGCAACAATCGTTGTACGGCCGATCCCAGCACGATTCCGGGAAGGTCGTTGTTGCGAAACGGCACCGGCTGGTCGAGCGAGCCGGTGCAAAGGATGACCTCCTTCGCACGCACCTTGTACAGCCGGTTCGCCGTAATGACAGGAATCCAGTTGTCGGCATACCAGCCGTTCGCGACGGCATTGGTGAGAACATCGATGCCGGGATGCGCTTTGATCTGCCGTCTCAAATCGCGCAGCAACAGCGCGGTGGCCTCCAGCTTGTCGTCGAACCGCGCATAGGTCAGCGAGCCACCGAGCTCAGGGTTCTCGTCCACCACGAGGACGCGCGCACCCGCCTCCGCAGCCTCGATCGCGGCCGAAAGGCCGGCGGGGCCGCCGCCGACGACCAGAACGTCGTAGAACAGGTTCTGCTTTTCATAGCGGACTCGGGGAGCGGAGGTATCGACCCTGCCGAGACCGGCCTTTTTTCTGATGAGCGGCTCCCAGAACCGGAGCCAGCTGCTCTTGCCCGGACCGAAAAACGTCCTGTAGTAGAAGCCGACCGGCATAAACCGGCCGAGCCGGTCGAGGAGCGCGTCGCGATCATTTTCGAGCGACCCGTTCACATTCTGCGCTGTCGCTTCGAGGCCTTCGCGGAGAGGATGGACGTCCGCCAGGACGTTGGGTTCTCCGGCGACCTGGACCAGCGTATTGGCGTCCTGCCCCGCCATAGTCATGACGCTTCGCGGCCTGTGATATTTGAACGACCGCGAGATGAGCCACTGTCCCGAAGCGACGAGCGCGCTTGCCAGGGTGTCACCGGAGAGCCCGCGAAATGTCCTGCCTTCGAATTTGAAGGTCAGGACCTGGCTTCGATCGATACGGGTCCCATATGGCAGGGGCAAACGCGGAATCATGACTTGTTCTCGATGCGAGAAAGCTCGCTCGCGCTGTATGTCGTGATGATTTCGTCGGTGACGGTGTGTCGTTCGGCGATGAAGTAGTAATTCGAAGGCGTGTGTCGCCACCACTCGCGAATGATCCCAGCCTTGTTCTCCTGGTAGAATAGGTAGTGGCACCAGGCGTCATCGCTGGCCGATTGCGCATCGATGGCGTCGTGAACGGGCCCGAAGCAGGTGAACTCGCTGATGTTTCGTGGCCCGTTCAGCGGGCAATTCATGATTTTCATCCAACAGATCCTAGTGGCTTGCCGCCGTCGCACCCATTTCATTTATGAGAGCCATCGTCTCGAAGCGGCCAAGACTGAACGGAAGCAGGATGTCCGCGACCCGCTCGTTCGCGACGGTCTCGGCAAGGTATTTTCCGGCAACGGGCGTCGCCTTGAAGCCCCAGGTGCCCCAACCGCAATCGAGCCAATAGTTCTTGAACGGACTGGCGCCCATGATCGGGGTGTAGTCCGGCGTCATGTCGGTGATGCCTGCCCACTGCCTCAGCAGCTTCACGTTATGCAGGAACGGGAATAGCTGCACGGCGCCGTGAGCCAGTTGCTCTTTCAGGTCGAGGGTCGAGCGCGTCGAAATCAATTGATACGGATCCGAACCGCCGCCGATTACGATTTCGCCGCGGGAGGACTGCACGAGATACGTATGCAGATTGGCCGAGGACACCAGCGTGTGGAGGAACGGCTTCAGCGGCTGGGTTACCATGGCCTGCAACGGGAAGCACCGAATGGGCATATCTATGCCCGCCAATTTCGCAACGTGCTGATTGGCCCCGCCCGCTGCCTGGATCACGTGTCCGACGCTCACCGTTCCGCGGCTGGTTCTGATGGACGACACCTTGTCGCCGAACGTGTCGAAGCCGAGCACCTCGGTCCGCTGGTGGATTTCCACGCCTCGCTTGGCGGCCTGCGCCGCGTAGCCCCATGCGACCGCATCATGCCGTGCCGTGCCGCCGTCCTCGTGCCAGAGGCCGCCGAGGATCTCGTGCTGACCGCCTTCATCCATGTTGAGATGAGGGCAGATCTCCTTCACCTGGCGCGGATCCACCACCGAAATCCGCGTTTCATGGTGCTTGCCCATCTCGGCCCGCAGATGGAAGGATCGAAGAGTCGCCTCTGAATGCGCGAGCGTGAGCTGGCCGCGTTGCGAAAACATGACGTTGAAATTCAGCTCATGCGACATGTCCTCGTAGAGTGAAACGGCCTCCTTGTAGAAGCGTATCGATTGATTTGTGATGTAGTTTGAACGAATGGTTGTCGTATTACGGGCCGTGTTACCTCCCGCAAGGTAACCCTTCTCCAGAACGGCGACGTTATGGATACCATGATACTTGGAAAGGTAGTGGGCAGCCGCCAAGCCATGCCCACCGCCGCCGACGATGACCACATCATAGCGGCGCCTCAGATCCGGCGTCCCAGGAATCTCGCGGTGCGGAACGTAGTCGCGTTTCAGCCCATACTTGAGCAATGTGAGAGGCATAGCGTGGGGCTGCCTTCGTTTAGCATCATGATTGCTTGAGCCCTATGCTTCGCCTTCTTCGCCTGGCTCATCAAGCAACGTTATCTGGATCGCTGACCCCGATTATTTTTTGCAAGGGTGCCGGGGCCACGTCAGTTGCGACCTGGCGCTCGAACGCAAGAGCATATTTCGGGCTGAGAGCTCTGGCGAGAAGGGAGATCCGACTACGCCGGGTCATCCATGGCACTTAAGCCGCCGTCGACGCTGTGGAATCCACAAGAGACGCGTTTGCACCACCAATCGATCGCGTCCAGAACTGGCGCGCAGGCCGCTTGAATTTGGATGTGTCGCGAACGCTCGGTCATCGACCACCCCGTCAATCAGCGGGCGGGAACTTGCGTTCTTGCGACTGATATCGTCCGAGCTTTGCGTGGTCGCGTCAACCTCTCGAGCTAAGAGGCCGCAGGGAAGGCCGGGTGCCGGGTGGCACCCGCGGTCCGCCGCTATGCGACCGATGGATTTCACACGATCGCGATGGCCTGCGAAGCTCGGTTGCCTCCAGATCCTGGAACCGATCGGCAAGCCCTTAAGCGCAATTCCGTCTCTGTTCAGATAACTTGCAAAACCAGCTCACTCGAACCGAGTGCTTAGTGCGTGGCGTCCCTGGGTTCAAAAACTGAGGGACGCCTCGCTCACTCATCATTTATGAAACAGCGGCCGCTTAGGCACCGACTGCTCGTCAGGCCCCCTTGCCACTCGCCCTGATGCGGTCGAGCAACCTCGCTGTTCAACCACTTGCCCCCGGGCGACCGTCGTTCAGCCATTTCTGATATTCGAATCTACTCTCATAGGTAGCCGGAAACAGCCCATAGATGGATCGGCCACGCCGAAGATGCATGGCAACGAAGACTTCGTATTCGGCAACACGCACTGCTTCTTCAGCGACCTCGCGAACCACACCACGCGGGATTGCAACGACGCCCTCACCGTCGCCCACGATGATGTCGCCGGGATAAATTGGAACGCCGGCACAGCCGATGGGCGTATTGAATTCGACCGGATGCAACCAAATCGGCGTCGCGGGACCAGAACTCTCCAGTTCGAAGCATGGCAAACCGCTCGAACGGATACCCGGCGCATCGCGAAAACCGCCGTCAGTCACCACACCGGCCACGCCACGCATTTTCAATCGCAATGCCATCATGTCGCCCATGCACGACGCACGGGAGTCATTTCCCGTGCTCATTATCAGCACCGAATCAGGCGGACATTCTTCGATTGCGCGCCGATGAAGACTATCATTTCGCGAATATAGGTCCATACTGTCCACATCCTCGCGCGCGGGAATCCAACGCATTGTGAAGGCCGGGCCCACCATCGGATCTGTAGTTCCAGATACAGACTTCAACCCAAGCAGGAACGTGTTGCGAAACCCCCGCTTCAGCAAGACATTCGACAAGTTCGCAGCACCGCAACGGCCCAGCATCGCCCGCAAATCGGCTTCGAGTGGAACGATCGGAGAAACATTAAACGAGGTCACGCGCTTGCTCCACCGACGCGATAATCAATGATCTTGCCTACAGGCTTATTCGTGAGTCCCACGGAGATTCTCCACCCCAGTTGATGCATACGCTCTGGCGACGCATATAGCCCTTCCAGGAGTCCGAACCCGCCGTTCGTCCACCGCCGGTTTCTTTCTCCCCGCCGAAAGCCGCTCCGATGTCCGCACCCGTCGTTCCCATGTTTACCTTGGCGATCCCGCAGTCGCTCCCAGCCGCGGATAGGAACAGTTCTATATTGGCGAGACTAGTACTGTGAATACCGGACGCCAAGCCTTGCGGCACGTCATTGTGAATACGGATGGCATCCTCGATGTTGGCATATTCCATGACAAACACGATCGGCGCAAACGTCTCGTGCTGAGCGCAAGGCCACTCCGGCCTGACATTGGTGATAATCGTTGGCGCGACATAGTAGCCTGGACGATCGATTCGCTTTCCACCACAAGCGACCTTTCCTCCAAGTTCGATCGCCTGTTTCACCGTAGATTCGAATTGGGCGACCGCCGCGCGATCGACGAGGGGACCCACAACGGTTCCCTCCTCCCTCGGATCTCCGACCCTAATTTGCCCGAAGGAGCGAACCAGCAAATCAACTAGCGGCGTGATGATCGACTGTTGCGCGATAATTCTCCGAGTACTGGTGCAGCGCTGACCGGTGGTGCCTACAGCCCCGAACGTAATACTGCGCGCTGCAAGCTTCAGGTCTGCGGTCTCATCGACGATGCAACCGTTGTTGCCCGAACACTCCAGCATATATCGCCGACCGAGTGTCGTCCCGACCAGTTCGGCAACCCTTTGTCCGACCTTGCTGGAGCCCGTGAATGACACTAGGGCGATCCGCTTGTCCCTGACCAGCAATTCGGCCGTCTCGTTGTCTGCGGGCAAGAAGAGCGAAAACACGCCGTGGAAGCCGAACTCCTTCATTGCAATGTTGCAGAGGTGCTGCAAGCCAAGGGCAGTAAGCGGCACCTTCGGACTCGGCTTCCATATCACGGTGTTGCCGCCGATCGCGGCGAGAAAGCCGTTCTGCGCCCAGACCGCAGCCGGGAAATTATAGGCTGAGATAATTCCGACCAAGCCGAGCGGAAGCCACTGGTCGTACATCCTGTGCTTGAATCGCTGTGACTGCTGGGTAAAGCCATAGAGCATCCGCGATTGCCCGGCCGCCATGCCCGCCATGTCGATGACTTCCCTGAGCTCTGCCGTCGCCTCCATGAGCGACTTGCCGGTGTCTAGAGCAATGAGCGCGGCCAAGCCGTCGATATGCTCTTCGACCAGGCGGCCGATCCGCGCGACGAATTCACCGCGGCGCGGAGGAGGCACCATGCGCCATTTGAGATGCGCCGCCGCCGCGTCGCTGACGATGGTCTCATAGTCCTCTGCTGTTGCACCGGCGACCTTCACAGTGACCGTTTCGTCCGCCGGGCAGACGGCGTCAAAGGTTTCCCGTCCCTGGGCCTTGGACCAGCCACGCGGCATCGAGCAAGCGCCAGCCTGCACGGCTCCGATTTCGAACTGCCTGAGCACATCATTCGTCTTGAACATCTACCTATCCTGCTTGCGCGAGCGTTCCTGGATCCAACAGGAAGCTGCCCGTCGAATCCCAACTTCGAGAGGTGTCATGCCACGGGATCACCAACGGAAGATCGGTGGAGTATTTTCGCAAATGAGCCGTGCGTCGCTTCAGTGAAAAAAGTCGGGCGTGGGATCACTCCCCCATTGCGTCGTGTCCTCGGCGGACACCTGATAGTTGAGCCCTTTGTAATTGTTGTTTGCTACGTCCCCATCCGTGTAGTGCTCGACGCGGAAACCGAATGGATCGCGCCAATAGTCGAATATCTGGCTTCCGATCAGGTGCCTGCCGACGCCGACATCCAGCTTGTGCCCCTTACTCACGAGATAGTCATGCGCGCCCATAACGGCGTCGATATCCTGCATCTCGAAGCTGCAATGATGGACACCAATCTCGGACGCCTCGTTGATCAACAGACAGTGGTGGTCGACGGGTTGGCTTCCGCGGTCAAATCGCACGAACGTTCCGATGATCTTGCTCTCATCGCCCGGGACGCACATCACATCAGACGTCAGAAGACCAAAGCGGGTCTGGAACCAGGACAGCGTTTCCGCGTGGTTAGTCACTCGCAGGACGAAGTGACCGAGCCTGAGAACGAGACCTGCCTCGCGCTTGGGCCGCAGGGAGGCATTGACCCTTTCCTTGTTATCACCCCAGTTGACCGGATTTCTAGGGCGATGCGATAGAGTCTCGACCTCCTTCTGCCCCCAGACCGCGTCGACGATGAAACCGTCCGGCGCAATCATGCGAACCCGCCATCCGCCGCCGGGCCAATCCTCGACTTTCTCGACCGGCGATGAGCCCGGCATCGACGCGAGTTCGTCAAGATCAGCTCGGCTGGCCATCCGTAGTCCGCCGCCTAGGAACTTGCTATTGGAGCCGAGGCGCGTGACGTGGACGAACGGAGCGGAGTCGGCACCACGCAGGAACAGCAGGTCATTACGTCGCTCCGCCGTCACGAGTCCAAAATCGTGCATGAACTCTTCCATGAGACCAAGGTCGGTCGCCTGGTAGGTGACGTAGGCTAAATCGATTGCTTTTGGCATCCTGGTCATCTCTCCGTTAGAAGAACAGCGGCGATCGAGTTTTCACCGATCATTTGCAAGCTCGCCTATTTCGATTGGATATGAAGACTTCAACGTCGGGCCAAGGCCATTGCGAGGATCAAAATACCGCCAACGGCCATTGATTGCGCATAGGCCCCGACTTGCATAAGGTTCAGCCCGTTTTGAACTACGATGATCAACAAGGTTCCGAGCACCACTGCGAATGCCCGTCCCTGTCCGCCGGCAAGACTCACCCCTGAAATCACGCAAGCGGCGATCGAATCCAGCGGCATGCTGGCACCAACATTGGCCTCGCCGGTCCCCAATCGCGCTGTTAGCAACAACCCGGACAGGGCAGAGAGCGCGCCGGAGAGAACGAACGCAATGACACAGACGCGGCGCGTGTTGACGCCAGACAACTCCGCGGCACGCGTGTTGCCACCTGTTGCGTAGAGGTAACGACCGAACCGCGTCCATTCGAGCACGACATAGGTCGCTCCCACGACGGCAAGCGCAACAATGGCAGGAATCGGAAAGCCCGCGATGCGCCCGAATCCGAACAACCCGCCAAGCAGCGGCGGCATACCGTAGACGGGCACCCCGCCCGAAATCATCAGGGTGATTCCGAACAGGACGGATGACATGCCGAGCGTCATCATGAACGGCACGATACGGAACACGCTGACGCCGATACCATTGACGAGACCGACCAGTGCGCCAATCGACGCGCCCACGCCAAGACCGGCGGCGATCGCGAGCGACGGCATGTCCGGAAACGCGGCGTACATTGCCGACATCGTCATCGCGCTCGCGACCGACGTCAGCGAAATGACGGAGCCGACCGATAAATCGAGCCCTCCACTCACAATTACAATCAACTGACCGAGAGCGACGATCAGCAGGTAGACTGCCTGCCTTGCAACGTTTGCGACGTTCTCCAATGTGCCGAAGTTGGGCGATGCGATTGTGAACACGACCGCCGCGGCGACGAACATGACCGGCAGAGCAATAGCATTCCGGTTCTGCGCCAGAAGGTTAAGAAGTTCGGAACGAGATTTCGCCGGTCGATTCACGATGCCCTGCGCTGCGCCGTCCAACTTGCCGCCCTCCCTCAGAAGAATGTCTGGAGAATACGATACTCATCGTAGTCTTCGCGTTTGAACTCGGCGACCAGACGACCGTCACACATAACCATCATGCGATGCGTCAGTCCGATCAGCTCCGGCAGGTTCGAGGAAACGAGGAGTATGGCCGCGCCTCTCGCGCTCAACTCGGACAGGTAACGATAGATCGACATGCAGGCGCCGATGTCGACGCCGACGGTTGGTTCGTCGAGAACGAACGCCTTCACGTCCTGAACGAGGCTCTTTGCCAAGAGGACTTTCTGCTGATTTCCACCCGACAGTACGGAGATTGGATCTTTCAACCGCCCGATCGAGAAGTCGACAGCACTGACTACGTTAGATAGGTAATCCAGCTCACGCCTGGGCCTGATCCACGCGCCCTGCAAAGCTCCCATGGCCAGACTTGACAGGGCAAGGTTTTCACGAGAACTGCGCTCGAGCATCAGGCCATCGTTCTTGCGGTCGGCCGGCGTGTACCAAAGCCTTTGCCGTATAGCATCCGAAGGACTGCGGATCGCCACAGGCGCTCCTTCGATCAATATCCGGCCTTGCTCGAATTTCTTTAGCCCGAAGCAGGCCTGGGCCAATTCGCTTTTACCGGAGCCGACAAGGCCCGCGAGCCCGACGATCTCGCCGGCTCGAATCTTGATGGTTGCATCGATCACCTGGACGACACCGGTCTCTTGCGCGAGTGTCACGTTCTCGATGGCCAGCTGAACGGGTCCGACATCGGGCCCCGGCTCGGGATAGAGTGCAGCCACCTCACGTCCGGACATCAGGCGAATGAGCTCATCGCTCGACGTTCCGCCTCTGACGGTTTTAACGTGGCGGCCGTCGCGCAGGATCGAAACCCGGTCTCCGAGCAGGGAAATCTCGTGCATCCGATGCGTGACATAGATGACTGCGGTGCCGTGGCTCCTGAGACGCCTGATCAGCGCAAAAAAAGATTGAGCGTCGTGCTCAGACAATGACGCAGTCGGCTCATCGAGAATCAGGAGCTTGAGGTTCTGCCGGAGGGCCTTGCAGATTTCGACCATCTGCTGCTTGCCGCGTGCAAGTGTCGAAATCTTCGCATCCACATCGAGATCGAAGCCGAGCTCATCGACCAGGCGTTTCGCCTCTCGCAAAACCTTCGACTTGGACAGCAGGCCAAGGCCGTTTGTCGGCTCCTCGCCAAGCATGATATTCTCGGCGACCGTCAGTTGCGGGACGAGGGACAGCTCCTGAAATACGGCGCGAACCCCATGGGCTCGCGCCGTCGCGACGGAGTCAAGCCGGCAGACGTGGCCTTCGATCGCGATCGATCCCGAACTAGGTTGTCGCGCTCCGGATATCAGCGAGATGAGCGTCGACTTGCCCGCCCCGTTCTCTCCGAACAATACATGGACTTCGCCAAACTGTACATCCAGCGACACATCGTCCAGGGCGACTGCCTGGCCGTATCGCTTTGTCAAACCGCGGACGCGCATGGCGGGCCACTTCTGCGCGCCGATAGGTTGCGCGACGGGGAATGAAGTCGGCGTCGACATTGAGCTCTTCCGCGCGGTTGGCAGCCTTGCCCGCTGTTTGTGCTACGGTTTGTAAGAGAATTCCGGGCGGTAGTTGTTTGGTGCCAATACCGTGCCGCGATCAAGTGAAGCAATATCGCTATTGGAATAGACCTTGCCGATCGTACCAACGTCCGTGTACTCGACCTTGTGTTCGAGAATGCGGATGGCCTCATCGAGCGCGATACGGGCGGTCGAGACGACGGGCGAGGCTCCGCCTGCTTCGATGCCACCAGTTTTAAGGAATTCGTAGACGCCGGGCGTCGTGTAGACGGAGACGAGCTTGACCTTGTCCTCGATGCCGCGAGCTCGCAGAAGCGGATACGCCCCCTCGATCATCACCGCGGTGCCGACGACGTATTCGATATCCTTGTGCGCTTGCAGGATGTCTTCGACAAGCCGCGCCTGGACTTCCTTGCCGATGTCGCCGTATTTCGTTTCGACAATGTGGACCGCGCTGTCTTTAATGCCCTCCTTGAAGCCGTTGTCAAATGCGACGACGAAGCCCGCACCGGCGGGGCCAGGAAGCCACGCAACGTTGACTTGCTTGCTGCCCACCGGATGATTTGCGGCCAGGTATTGGCCAGCGCGGAGCCCTTCATCATAGGGGCTTGTCAGGACCCGTACGGCCGTATCCTTCGACGAAACACCATTGATCGCATCAACTACTGGGATGTTCTTGCGCTTGAGTTCGCCGAGGAGATTGTCCATGCCATCGCGCGCGATGGCGACCATGATAAGCGCGTTCGCGCCGCCAGCGACGCAATCTTCGATTTGCGATATTTGCTTGCCAAGTTCGGTGTAACCACCGGCGTCGAACGTCTGGACACTGACGCCGAGCTTCTTGGCTTCGTCCACAATGCCATAGTTTGCAGCTAGGAAGAACGCGTCCTTCATGTGCGGAAACGAGACGCAAATCGACCAATTCTTGCTGGCCTTCCCAGTTGCACTGAGCGGCACATAGTCGAACTTGCCTTCTTTGCCGCCGACGCTCTTTCCATTGAATGCAAGAGGGTACCATTCCCCCGCCTTGGCCGGCGCCGGGATCGAAATCGCTCCCAACACAAGGCCGGCGCAGGCTGCAACTCCAATCCCCAACAGCGACTTCATGACCTTCTCCTTTTGCTTGATCGACCCACGAAGTCGCTGCCGGGTCATCCCCGTGCGCGCACCGCCTATTTTTTATGCGACGCGAGAAATTAGGCATTCGTGATGATATGAAGTCAATTGATGCTTTGTCGTGCTTAATATAACCATTAGGTTATATCGAAGATGGACTGCCGCATGCTCTTTCTGCGAAACAATCTGAATCTCAGTCATTTGAGACTATTGATCGCCCTCGACACGTATCGAAGCATCCAGCGGGCGGCTAACTACCTGCACATCACTCAGCCTGCGGTCTCGAAGAAACTTGCAGCCCTGGAGACAGGCTTGGATCTAGTGGCTCGTCACAGTGGTTTTGACGGTTTGATACCGAGCCAATCTAGGATCGGCAAGTTTTCTGGTGGCACGAGGATTTCGATGCTTCTGGGGGCACCGGCTTGACGGCGAATGAGGCCGTTGCGTTCGAGCGTGACAATCATCTGATGGACTGAGGGCGGGCTGACGCCGAAGTGGCGCTGCATATCGGTTTCGGCAGGCGGCCGTCCGAACATGTACGAGTAGGTATAGATGAAGGCCAGGTAGTGGCCCTGCTTTTCAGTAAAGTGCGCGGCGCCTGATTTTTGACTCATCGATCGATTCGTCCCGGGCCTCCGACAGGGAGGCGACGATGAATGTACGTT
>NZ_AUFA01000048.1:0-46649 GCF_000426265.1 Bradyrhizobium sp. Cp5.3
GTCCCCGCGTTCGGCCCCAACGGTGCGCCCGCCGCGCCGCATCGCGACCGTGGCGCGGCCCGCAGGCCGCCGTGACATCCGCCTCCATCATCGTGCCGAGCGCCTCGATCCCCGCCGCAAGGCAGAACCGATCAAAGCTCGCCCGCACTTCTGCAAACGCTTCGTCCACAGCCCCAGTCGCCGGCGAACCAGCCGGTGTGATATCTCTCGTCATGGCGTTGCTCTCCTTTGTGGAATCAGCACCCCGAGCCTACCGGCTCAAGGTGGGCAACGCCGACCTCTTCAGAAATTCAACAGAACCCGGGACATCCCCTAGAGGAAGGGCGAGGTGAGATAGGTCCAGAGCGCTTCGCTGGCGAAATAGGCGACATGGAATTTGTCCCAGGGCGTCTCGCGGACATGTCCCTCGAAGGCCGCATCGGGATCGTTGCGCATCTCGCAGACGCCGCCGTCGAGGGTTTCCAGCGTCAGGCGGTCCGGCACGAACACGCTGCGATGCTTGGGCGTGGCGAACGGCGTGATCGAAAGCCGCTCGGCATGGGTGTCGATCTCGAACATCTTGTTCTTGAGCAGGTCCGGCTGCTGCTTGAGGTGCCAGATGGCACCGTCGACGGAGAGCTCGGCGCGCAGCCTGGAAAACGCGTTCCAGCGGGCGAGACCGCCATGGGCTTCAACAGCGAAGGCGAGAAGGTCGTTCATCTTCATTCTCCTGTCGGGGGCCGGGTGGAAGCCCGTCGTCGATGGAGAATGGGTACGCGGGCTCAGGCCGGGCCTGTAGCCATCCGTTTCCGCTAGGATTTATGTACCGCCCGCATAAGCGGTCGGCGGGGCCGGATTTCAGCCCGCCTTCGCGTCGGCCTCTTCCTGGCTGCGAAACTCGGCGGCGAGGAAGTCGGTCAGGGCGCGTGCGGCCGCACGAGTGGCGCGGCCGGCCGGAAAATAGGCGTGGACCGGAATGTCCCGGGTCTTCCACTCCGGCAGCAGCCGGACCAGCGAGCCGTCGCGCAATTCGCGGCGGCAGGCCCATTGCTGCGTGGATGTGATGCCCATGCCGGCCGCCGCGGCCGCGACAGTCGCCTCATTGTCATTGGTCGAGATGTGCGGCGATAATTCGAGGGTTTCCGTCTTGCCGTCGCGTTCGAAAATCCAGGCATTTGGCACCATTGTCGCGGGGCCACCGATGATGCGGTGCTGCGACAGGTCCGCGGGCGCGCTCGGCGTGCCTGCCTGCGACAGATAAGAGGGCGCGGCAACGACGACGCGGTTGATCTTGGCAATCAGCCTCGCGGTCGCGCTGGAATCGGTGAGGCGGCCAATGCGAATGGCGACGTCGACAGCTTCCCGCACCAGATCCTGGCGCTTGTCATCGAGCAAGATCTGGATGTTCAGCTTGGGATAGCGCGCGGCGAACGGCGTCAGGCGCGGGATCACCTCCCGGATCGCCATGCTCGAGGGCAGGCCGATCCTGAGCGTGCCGCGCAGCTCGCCGCCTTCGCGTACGCTTTGCTCGGCTTCATCGAGCGCGTCGAGGATCGGCTCCATCCGGGCCAGAAACTCGGCGCCGGCCTCGGTCGGCACCACCGCGCGCGTGGTGCGTGACAAGAGGCGCGCCCCCAGCGACTCCTCGAGATCGGCGACGAGGCGCGAGGCCTGGGACTGCGAAAGGTTGCACTCGCGCGCGGCGGCCGAGAAACTGCCGAGACGCGCAACCCGCGTATAGAGCTTGAGCGCGAAAATATCTTTCATGTCGGCCCGCACATTCATGTCAAAAACGGGCAACTGACCGGTTCAATCGCCCCATTGATGTGATCGATGCATAGAACATAGCGGGAAAGGCCGGCTACTGGCCAGTGCTGCAACCGGCGAAATCTCCTCCGCCTGACAAACCAAGGAGATTTGCCGTGTCCGACCGAAAGCTGTCCAAGCCCGGCGACGCCATCCGCGACGTCAATTCGGGACTAGTTGCCGCCGAGGCGGCCAGGCCGCTGTCGCGGTCCGGTGCCCTCTATGCGCTTGCGCTTGGCACCTTCGCGGTCGGCACCGAGGGCTTCATGATCGCCGCGATCCTGCCGACGATCTCCCAATCGCTGCAGGTCAGTGTCGAGGCGGCGGGCCAGCTCGTGACGGTTTTTGCGCTGGTCTATGCGGTGAGCTCGCCAATTCTCACGGCGATGACGGCGCACCATGATCGCAGGCGCCTGCTGATGGGCTCGCTCGCCGCCTTCGCGCTCGCCAATCTCATCGCCTCCGTTGCGCCCGGCTATTGGGCACTGGCCGGTGCGCGTGTGCTGCTGGCGCTGGCCGCCGGACTCTACGTGCCGAACGCGAATGCGTTTGCAGGTGCGTTGGTGCCGGCGTCCCATCGCGGCCGGGCACTCGCCATCGTCAACGGCGGCATCACGGTCGCAGTTGCGCTCGGCGTGCCGCTTGGCGCCTTCATCGGCACTCATCTCGGCTGGCGCGCTACCTTCCTCGGCGTCGCTGCGATGAGCGCCGTGGCGCTTGCCGTGCTCGCCGCCCGCCTGCCGCGCGACATCGCGAGCAGTCCGCCTGCGACCTTGCGCGCGCGTCTTGCCGTCATCGCCCATCCCGGCGCATTCATGGTGCTGATGACCACGACGGTGTGGGCGATCGGCGCTTATACCGTCTACACCTACATCTCGCCGTTCCTGGCGATGGCTGCCGGAATGACGACCGCGCAGGCCGGCTTTGCGCTTACGCTGCTGGGGATATCGGCCGTCGGTGGTGTGGCCCTCGGCGGCGTCACCAACGATCGCTACGGCGCGCGCCGCGTTCAGGGCCTTGCTCTGCTGCTGATGGCGCTGGCCTTCGCGGGGCTGACGGCTGCTGCACTGGCGTTCGCGCCGCATGCCTTGCCTGCGATTCTGCCGCTGATCGTGTTGTGGGGATTGAGTGCCTGGAGCTTCTTCCCGCCGCAGCAGAATCGCCTGATCGGAGTCGTCGGTGCGGCCAACGCGCCGGTCGCGCTCTCGCTCAACGCCTCCTTCATGTATGTCGGCTTCTCGCTGGGCGCATTGCTGGGATCGATCGTGATTGCTTCCTCGTCGGTGATCTGGATCGGAGCTGCCGGCGCGGCCTGCGTTTTGGGCGCCGCCGCGCTTTCCACCATCGGATGGCGTCGCGGCTGACGGTCGCAATCGTCGGCGCGTTTCGCTAGACTGAACCCGAGACAAGATGTCTCGGGTCCGGCTGTCTTGCATAGTGCAATGCGCCCACAAAGGACGGCCCTGGGAGGAGAGCCGTTCGATGTCACAATTCGCCGTCCATGCCACACCGGGCAGTCCTTACGCGCGTGCGGTGATGGCCGCGCTGGAGGAGAAAGGGGCAGACTGGCGGCTTGCCGCGCTCAAGCCGGGGACGTCGCGACAGCCCGAGCATCTCGCGCGCCACCCCTTCGGCCGCATGCCGGTGCTCGATCACGGCGAATTCAGACTCTACGAGACCCAGGCGATTCTGCGCTATCTCGATCGCGTGCTGCCGTCGCCCGCACTGACGCCGGCCGATCCCAAGGCGGCCGCGCGCATGGACCAGGTGATGAACATCGTCGACTGGTATCTCTTCCAGGGCTGCGGCAACATCATCACCTTTCAGCGCATCGTGCGGCCGATGCTGTTCGGCCGGCCGACCGACGAGGCCGCGGTGTACGAGGCAATGCCCCGCGCGCAGGTCGTGTTCGGCGAACTGGCGCGGCTGCTCGGGAATGCCGATTGGTTCGGCGGGGACAGCGTGAGCCTTGCCGATCTCATGGCCGCACCGCATTTTGATTTCTTTGCCCAGACGCCCGAATGGCCAGCACTTACCGCAGGGCGCGCCAACCTCGTTAACTGGCTCGCGCGCGCCGAAAATCGCGCATCTCTGAAAGCCACGACCTGGGCCAGGGTCAAGGAGATGGCCGCAGCCGGCTGATCCGTGCCCCAAAAACCGCCAAATCGGCGGTCACTAAGCCCCGCGAGGGCGGCCCGTTGCCTCCTGTGGTGGGGACTTATGCTTGATCCAAGGCGAATGGTTGTGCTGGCGGCGGTTGTGCTGCTCGCCTTGAGTGCCGGCGCGGCCGTGGCTTCGCCGGCCAAGCCGAAGCCGACTGCGATTGCGACGGCCGTGCCGACAGCTCCGCCACCGCCTCCCCAGGTGCAGCTGCCACCGCCGAAGATCTACCTGTTCCGCGGCGCCATGGGCCCGATCTTCTCGACCGGCATGGACCGGCTCAGCGAGAAACTGACCAAGGCCGGCTTCTCGGCCGACGTCTACGAATTCACCCTCTGCCGGCTGGTCGGCAACCGCGTCATCTCCAGCTACAAGGAGAGCCCGGCCCCGATCGTGATGATCGGCCATTCCATGGGCGGGCTGTGCTCGATCATCATCTCCGAGATGGCGGCCAAGGAGAACATCCCGGTCAGCCTCGTTATCATCATCGACCCTGCGCACGCGACCGGCAACGTGCCGCTCAATGTCGAGCGCTTCATCAACATCTTCATGTCTGACAGCGTGCTCGGTGGCGGCGACGTCGTGGCCGAGCCCGGCTACCGCGGTCATTATGCGAGCTTCGACCTCAAGGAAAACTCGCGCGTCACGCACATCAACATCGAGAAGTCGGACGACATCCATCGCCAGATCATCGACATGGTGACGCAGCTGCCGCGCATCCCGCCGCAGACCCAGGTCGATGCCGTGCCGCTGCGCTATGTCGTGCCCGCGAACACGCCCGTCGAGCTCTGGGATTCCGGCGTGCGCGTGCCCGTGCGGGCCGGCGACACGATGGAGAGCATCGCCGCAGCCAATCGCGTGCCGCTATGGTCGATCGCGCAGAGCAACTCGCTGCCGGAGAACGCGCCGCTCACCCCCGGCCAGTCGATCATCGTCCCGCGTCATCTGATGCCGCTCGAGCCGGCCGCTGCCATGGCAACGCCACCGGGCCGGCGGTAGGCATCGCCGCGAATCCGGAGCGTCTTGAGCGACCGGCCGTTCCACAAATTCGTCGTGTCCCGGCAGCTTGGGCAGGCCAATGTCACACGATGAGATCGTGTTGCACATGAGGGGCGACCAAGCCGTGTCCGTGGTGAGCGCCATTGTCCGGCTGGAAGTCCTCGGTCGTTGGCGCCGCGTCGGCATGCCCCTTGGCTTCTGCCGCGCGTCCGTGCTCATAACGCGGTGAGGGGAGATCGCTCACAAACGTGATGCTCGATGTCTCGTGACCCGGATTCAAGAACTTGAAGGAATGGCCGGGTTCACGCGCGTTTTCGTCCGAGCCGAACGCGCCATGAGCCTTGGACAGCCATTGCGCATCGGGCACGTCGAGCCACTCCGCGCGGGCATGGCCGTGTTCGTTCGCTTGACGATAGATCCAACGATCTCCGTCGTCATTCTCGAACCATTTCAGGGGGCTGGATTCGACCGCGCTGTCCGTATCGGCAGCGCTTGCTTGGTCGGTAGTTTCGATGGCGTTGCCATTGTTGACGTGTTGATCGGCCGCAAGCTGGACGGCATTTTGCGTGCCGAGAGTGACATCCACTATCGAATGACTTTCGGTCCCAGTGCCGGCTGTTGGACCGCTCCCCTTCGAATGCGTGCTGTCGGCGGTCTCGGTCCGGTCGAAGACAAATCTGGAGTCCGTCGACGGCGAAATGCTGACCTGTTCCGAGAAAGTGGGCTGCGCCGCAGTGCCGTCCGCGCTGGAAGAGAAGGAATTGTCGTTCGACGCGGTCCGGCTCTGATCGACGGCGGAGTGATGGCCCACGTCGGTTGTTTGGGGAACTGAGCTTCCGTCGACCGAGCGGGAGCCGCTACTGTCCGTCGTGCCGGAGGAGGCGTCGGATGTGTTGACCGTAACGATGGCCGCGCCGCTTTGTGTCGTTGCAGTCGGGTCAATGGCGTCGCTGACCGCGGCGGCCGGTGCCGCGGCCGAGTCTACGATGAAATCGGACGATTCGATGGTCGCGACGCCCTCTAGATGAATCTCGACCAGGCTGGAATCGCCGATATGAAGGGAGTGATCCGTTGGATTGACAAACACGACGGTCTCGTTGGCCGAGCTGTCGTAAAGCCAGGCGATGGTGTGCGCCGGCACAGGCGTGCCTGCCGAGTTCAATGCCAGGATCGCGAATCCGAGCGCACCGATGGCCGTCAGATCGATCTTGTCGGATCCCGATGCGAAATCAGTGATGGTGTCGAACCGGCCCGCTCGGGAATCCGCAGCCGCGAGATAAACGAAAACATCATTGCCGTTGCCGCCCGTGAGCTTGTCCGCCCCGAGCCCGCCGATGATGGTGTCGTTGCCGTTACTGCCGTCGATATTGTCTCGTCCCGAGCCGCCGTAGATGACGTCGTCCCCGTTATTGCCTTTCGTCGTATCGTTGCTCGATCCGTCGAAGATCGTGTCATTCACGCCGGAGCCGTTGAGGGTGTCCTCGCCGGCGCCGCCATAGATGATCTGAGCGGTATTGCTGCCGCCAGCGGTGTGGTCATCACCGGGAGTTCCGTGGACGGACGGGGGATCCGATACGACGGTGTGCCCTACTGCCAGATTGTCGAAATCGTTGGGATCGCCATCGCCGGCGCCATGGATGGTGATCGTGATCTCCTGCCTGGTGCCATCGATGGTCGTGACCGTGAAGTGATCTGTGAGCGTATCGCCGACATCGAGCGCGTCGACCACGCAGTTGTTGTTGTCGAGCGTATAGGTCCATACGCCGGCCGCCGTCATCGTGAAGGTACCGTAGCCGCAGTCGCTTGCCGTGGGGCAGGGCACCGCGGTGAAGGTGTTGGACGGATTGTCGACGTCGGTGTCGCCGAGCGTGCCGGTCGCGACCGGCTTGCCGCATGAGATGCCGCCGGCTTCGAGCACCGAGCCTGTCGTGTCACCAAAGATGACGGCCGCGTCATTGGTGCCATGGATCGTGATCGTCACCACCTGCGGCGTGCCGTCGATGGTCGTCACTGTGAACCGATCGGTCAGCGTATCGCAGACGTTGAGAGCCTGCACTGTGCTGTTGTTGTTGTCGAGCGTGTAGGTCCACACGCCTGCCGCCGTCATCGTAAAGGTCCCGAAGCCGCCCGCGCTCGGCTTTGGAGAACTCACGGCGGTGAAGGTGTTGGGTGGATTGTCGGGATCGGTGTCGGTAAGCAAGCCGGTTGCAGTTGGCCGGCCAGGCATCTGATTGTCGACGCATCCGGCCTCGATCACCGCGCCGGTCTTGCATCCGGAGATGACGGCCGGATCGTTGCTGCCGTTGATCGTGATCGTCACCACCTGCGGGGTGCCGTCGATCGTGGTCACCGTGAAGCTGTCGGTCAGCGTGTCGCCATTGTTGAGCGCCTGCACCTTGCTGTTGGCATTGTTGAGTGCATAGGTCCACGCGCCGTCCGCCGTGATCGTAAAGCAGCCGTAGCCGCCCGAGCTTGCCGTCGGCGAACCGATCGCCACGAACGTGTTGGAGGGATTGTCGACATCGACGTCTGTAAGCGTGCCCGTCGCGACCGGCTTACCGGGCGATGCACAGCTCGCTTCGATGACTGAACCGGCCGTGTCACCGGAGACGACGGCGGCATCGTTGCTGCCATGGATGGTGATCGTTATGACTTGCGGCGTGCCGTCGATGCTGGTCACGGTAAAGCTGTCGGTCAGGGTATCGCCGACATTGAGGGCCTGGACCGCATGATTGGTATTATCGACGGTGTACGCCCACAGCCCGGCTGCGGTCATCGTGAAGCTGCCGTAGCCGCCCGTGCTTTTGGTCGGGGAGCTGACCGTCGTGAAGGTGTTGGGCGGGTTGTCGACGTCCGTGTCAGTGAGCGTGCCGGTTGCCGTTGGCGTGCCCGGCGTCACGTTGGCGACACCGCCTGCCTCCGCCACCGTGCCACCGGCGTTGCCTGAGATGATGGCCGCGTCGTTGACGCCGTTGATGTCGATCGTGAAGGTCTGGCTCACCGAGAGCGAGCCGTCCGAGACGGTGATGACAAAGCCTGTGGTCGTCGGCGACTGCAGGGCATTGATCGCATCGTTGTTCGGAACGAAAGTGTAGGCGCCGGACGTGCTGTTCAAGAAAAGGGTGCCGAAGGGGCCCGTCTGCGAAAGATTGAATGTCTCGCCGTTCAGGACCGTATTGCCGACCGTTCCTCCGCTGAGGCCGAACGTCAGCACGGCATCGCTGTTGGGACTGCTGGCCGCGAAAGTGCCGCTTGTCGCTGCGAACTTGTCGAAAGTGCTCGTGTCGATTTCGATTGGCCCGACCGGCACGCCCAGCGACGGCGGCGCGCGTACGATTATGACTTCGTTGATCGGGATGACGAATGTCGGCAGGGGCGGAAGCACGTTCGGCGGCGCGGGCGAATCTTCCGGAGTGAAGTTGATGGGCTCCACGGGAAACGTACCGACGGACGGTGGTGTACCTGATCCTGTCGCACCATGCGTTAGATTGGCGAGCACGTCCTGTTGAGCCGCCTGCAACTCCTCCATGCGAGCGGCGCTATTGGTGACTTGGCTCACGCTGACCGACGAACCGATCCTGTTCAGGACGACGGTCTCGGCGGGATCTTCAACGATGATGTGTCGAGGTATGGCTTCCTTGGTAATGAGCTCGAAGACGCCGTGCTGCATGTCCTTGTAGTTGATCTTGTCGTCATCCAGGAATGTGGCGTCCGGGTCCGCGGCGTTTGCGTCCGGCATCATCGAGAAAGTCAATGCGGCAAGGGTCAAGATTCCGAATCCGCTTGAATAGGAGCGGCCGCGAATGCTTCCCATGGGCGTGTCGACCGTCAGGGTTCCGCCGTCTTCAAGTCGGCCGGCTGCGAAGGAAAAGCTTCCTCTGGTGACCGCAAGCACGATCGACCGCACGGTGCCGTCGGGATCGTAGACGTACTCGCTCAGCTCGATGCGAGCCCCGCTGGCGACGTTGAAGACGGTTCCGTCGACAAGCAGAATTCCGATCTGCCCGTCCGTCGCGGTCTCGATTATGTCACCATGACAGACAGGGTCGCCAACACTGACTTGCACCGCCGCGCCGCTATCACGCGTCAACGTGGCATGACCCATCGCCGTCTGAACAATGCCGATGATTTGGTGAGGTAGGGTCGAGACGGCCTCATCCGTGGGTTCAACGCCGGACGCAACTAACATTGGATGTAGCCTCGCCTGCTGGATAGTTCAGGCTCAGTGCGATGCCGCAGTCTTCTTATTGGTTTTGCCTACGCCACGGGGCAAATAGATTGGCGTTGGCAAACTTGGGCTTGCACGCCGAAAACGTCTGATGAAGAAAACCGATCTTTATATGTATAGCCAAGAGGATGACGGGTTCACGCGAACGGCAATGCCCGACGCGAGCGGGTGTTGTCTCTCAAGAACAGTTCACGATTGAGCTGCGCAAAACAAAATGTGACTTACTTTTGGTGGTCAGGCAAATGGCTTGGAACTAAGATCGATGGCAAAAAAGAGGTACTCCATCTGGGGGACTGGTCCGCAGGACCGATCCAGGTCGTAGATACCCGTGATGCATGAGGTGCAGGCTTAAGCCAGGGTTCAACGAGACATCAAGCGGCCACGCGAACGAGATCTTCTCGGAAAGGGCGGGTCAATGTGCAGGCAAACGATAGCTGCTTTGGTGGCCGGTTTCGTTTGGGCATTTGCGAATGTTCTCGCTGGTCCAGCGCAAGCGCAAGTCAACCCTGCGACCCCCGCCGTTCAGGATGCTGCGGCAAAACCCATCGGTAAGGTCATAGTCGTCGTCGGCTCGGTCACGATCGAGCACAAAGGCGCGGTCGTGGTCCAGGCGAACCTCGGAGATCAGGCCGCCCAAACCAGGGTTGGCGATGTCGTCTATCTGGGCGATGTGGTGCGAACCGAGGCCGACAGCCGGGTCGGCATCAACTTCAGCGATGGGTCCTCGTTCAATCTGTCGAGCAACGCCCGCATGACTTTGGACGAGTACGTGTATGAGCCTGAGGGAAAATCCAATGCGACGTTCTTCAATCTGACCAAGGGGACGGCCACGTTTGTTGCCGGCAAGGTCGCCAAGACAGGCGATATGAAGGTCGATACGCCGGTCGCAACCATGGGAATCCGAGGCACCACGCCGCACATCGAAATTTCGGATGATGGTTCTACCAAGTTTTCGACTCTTATCGAAGAGGGCAAGAGCAAATTGCTCAAGAAGCGCGCAGCCGCCAAGACGCCGCAGCGCGCAGACGCGGCCGATCGCAAGCTTAACATCTGCCGAGGATGCTGAAGCGAATTCGTGCTGCTCGGTCTGTTTCCATTGGGGCCTGATACGGACATGACCATGAGGGCCGCCATCATCGACAGCGTCGCACCCATTCTCGTCTTGCTGTTGCTCGGTTCACCGGCGGCAGCGCAACAGTTGCAGAAGCATAGCCAGCTCAAGAGCATCGAACAGTGCAATGGTGCGGACCGCATCCCGCCTCAAGCCAGGATCGCCGGCTGTACGGCGCTGATCGATTCCGGTGAGGCCAATGCGGACGCGCTGGCCGTGGCGTACAACAATCGCGGCAATGCGTACACCGCAACAGCGGAGTACGACCGGGCGATCAGAGATTTCGATCAGGCCATAGAGCTCGCGTCAGCTTACGCCAAGCCGATGAACAACCGCGGCGTGGCCTACCTGAGGAAGGGAGCATATGACGACGCGGTCAAGGCGTTCGACCAGGCCATCGAGGTCAACCCCAATTACGGCGGCGCCTTCGCCAACCGTGGGGAAGCCTACCTGAAAATGAACCAGTTCGAGCGCGCCGCGCGCGATTTCGACGAGGCCATTCGTCTCGATCCGAATTCCAGTCTTGCCTGGAGCGGACGTTGCTGGATCCGAGCGATCCTCGGCGATCTGCAGGCCGGGCTCGACGACTGCAACAGGGCGATTCAGTCGGGACCGGAAAATGCTGCGACATACGACTCGCGTGCGCTGATCCATTTGAAGATGAGCCAACTCGCTGCGGCCATCGATGACTACAATTCGGCGCTGCGTGTCGAGCCACGCTTGGCAAGCGCGCTTTATGGACGCGGGCTTGCCAAGCTCAGGCAGGGTGACAAAGCCGGCGGCAACAGCGACATCTCGGCGGCAAGGATCATCGAGGCCAAGGTCGCTGACGATTTCGCCCGCCATGGCGTGCAGTGACGCCGGCCAAGGGGCGACCTGGTCCATAGCCGAGGTGTTCTGCCTGAGTGAGCCCCGTTAGCGCTTTCTGAATGTTTCGCGCGCATCATGCGAGGCTGACACGCCATTCATGCACGTGTTGTCCGGGAAGGCCTGCGCCGGTCGGGTTTGCCTCCATTCCCGGCCTTCGAAGGCCCCGGACGGTCAATTTTGTAAGTAACTAATTACCTCGTGTCCTGTCAGCAAAAGCGCGGACGGGAAGGGTCGGTTTCGGTCTGGATCAATGGTCACCTGATCGGGTCCACATTCTGCGCGGCAGGAACGGGAAGGCGTAGGTCACCGGTGGAAGAGCGACGCAGAGAGCAGCGCACGTCCGTCAGCGAGATCGCCTACATTGCCGGCGACGGATCCAGCATGCGATGCCACGTGGTCAATCTGTCCGATCATGGCGCCGCGATCGAGATATCGGACAAGATCTATGTCCGACCCCGCTTCAAGCTGATGCTGGAGAGGAGCCGTACCATCAGGGATTGTCGCGTGATCTGGTCCAGCGGAAATCGCATTGGCGTTGAATTTGTGGACTAGAGGGCCCGGAGACGCTCCGGGCCGTGATGGTCGAGGAAGACTCAGGCCGTCGATCTCCCTCAACCAGTCTGGCATCGGATGTCACTCCGATCGCGTGCTCTCCCGAGACTGTTAGACGTTCGAGCCGTGGATCGCGTCGATCACGGCGTCGGTGACTTCCTCGGTCGTCGCCTTGCCGCCGACGTCGGGCGTCAGCACGCCGGCCGCGCAGACGCGCTCGACGGCCACCATCAGCCGGCTCGCTGCGTCCTTCTCGCCGAGATGCTCGAGCATCTGCGCGCCGGTCCAGAAGGTGGCCACCGGATTGGCGATGCCCTTGCCGGTGATGTCGAAGGCCGAGCCGTGGATCGGCTCGAACATCGACGGGAAGCGGCGCTGCGGATCGATGTTGCCGGTGGGCGCCACGCCGAGGCTGCCGGCGAGCGCGCCGGCGAGGTCCGAGAGGATGTCGGCGTGGAGATTGGTCGCGACGATGGTGTCGAGGCTCTTCGGATGCAGCGTCATGCGCACGGTCATGGCATCGACCAGCACCTTGTCCCAGGTGACGTCGGGGAAATCGCGCGCGACCTCGGCGGCGATCTCGTCCCACATCACCATGCCGTGGCGCTGCGCGTTCGACTTGGTCACCACCGTGAGCAGCTTGCGCGGACGCGACTGCGCGAGCTGGAACGCGTAGCGCATGATGCGCGTGACGCCGACGCGGGTGAACACCGCGACCTCGGTGCCGACTTCTTCGGGCAGGCCTTTGTGGGCGCGGCCGCCCATGCCGGCATATTCGCCTTCCGAATTCTCCCGCACGATCACCCAGTCGAGATCGCCGACGCCGACATTGCGCAGTGGCGAGGCGACGCCCGGCAGGATCTTGGTCGGCCGCACATTGGCGTACTGGTCGAAGCCCTGGCAGATCGGCAGGCGCAGGCCCCACAGCGTGATGTGGTCGGGCACGTCGGGTGCGCCGACCGCGCCGAAATAGATGGCGTCGAACTTCTTCAGTTCGGCGAGGCCATCAGCCGGCATCATCACGCCGTGCTTCTTGTAATAGTCCGAGCCCCAGTCGAAGGTCTTGACGTTGAAGGCGAGGTCGCCGCTGCGCTTTGCCAGCGCTTCAAGCACGCGGACGCCAGCGGAGATGACCTCGGGGCCGATCCCGTCGGCGGGGATTGCTGCGATCGAATGGGTACGCATGGGAATGCTCCGTTTGAGATATCAGTGCGATTGCGTGACGGGCTCGGCGCGTACGGTCTGTGCACGCGACAATAGCAGGGTGAGGACAGCGGAGAGAACGAGCAGGCCGCCGACGAAGTAAAGTCCGCCGACGAAACTGCCGGTCTGGTCCTTGACCCAGCCGATCATGGCGGGTCCGACGAAGCCGCCGAGATTGCCGATCGAGTTGATGGTGGCGATCCCGGCCGCGGCGGCCGACCCCGACAGGAACATCGTCGGCATGCTCCAGAGCGGCGGCTTGGCCGAGGAGATGCCGATATTGACCAGCGCCAGCGCGACGAGAACGCTGACCACGCCGGTTGCAAGGCCGGCGAAGGCGAGACCTGCGGCAGCGAGCAGACAGGCCCAGACAACGTGCCAGGTGCGCTCGCCGGTCCGGTCCGAGTGCCGCGCCCACAGGATCATGGCGACGACGGCGGCGGTCGCGGGCACCGCGTTGAGGAAGCCGACCTGGAGCGAGGACAGGCCGAACTGCTTGATGATCTGCGGTGCCCAGACGCCGAGCGTGTAGAGGCCAGCCGAGGTACCGAAATAGATCAGCGACAGTGCCAGCACGCGCGGATCGGCAAGCCCGCGCCAGATGCTGTGGCTCGCGGTCGCGGCCTTGCTCGTGGTCTCCGCGTTCATGGCCTCGACCAGCCACCGGCGCTCGTCGTCCGCGAGCCATGTGGCCTTCTCCGGACGGTCGGTCAGGAACACCAGCACGACGAAGCCGAGCACCACCGCCGGCAGCGCCTCCAGCACGAACAGCCATTGCCAGCCCTTCAAGCCGAGCAGGCCGTCCATCTCCAGAAGCGCGCCGGAGATCGGCGACCCCAGCACGGTCGAGAGCGGCGCCGCGGCCATGAACAGCGCGGTCACCGCGGCGCGTTGGCGCGCCGGGAACCAGTAGGAGAGGTAGAGGATGATGCCGGGAAAGAAGCCGGCTTCGGCGACGCCGAGCAGGAAGCGCAGCACGTAGAAGCTGGTCGCGCCCTGCACGAAGGCCATCGCAGCCGACACCAGACCCCAGGTGATCATCACCCGTGCGATCCAGATCCGTGCGCCGACCTTGTGCAGGATGATGTTGGAGGGCACCTCGAACAGGAAATAGCCCCAGAAGAAGATGCCGGCGCCGAAGCCGTAGACCGCCGGCGACAGGCCGATGTCCTTGTTCATCGTCAGCGAGGCGAAGCCGATATTGACGCGGTCGATGAAGGCCACGAAGTAGAGCAGCATGATGAAGGGAACGATGCGCAACGTGATCTTGCGCAGCACGCGCGTCTGAAGCTCGCTCGCCACCCTGGCCTCCTCGATATCTGGTTTATCGTTGTGCCGGCGGACCCTTAAGGTCCACGCCATCAGCAAGCCTAGGCGAGGAGAAGAGGCGGACTCAATTGGCGCTACTTTATACAAAAAAATGATATAATCCAGGGAAAGATCGGGCGAGAGGATTCGGAACAGGACCGGCGAATGGAATTGCATCAGCTTCGATGCTTCGTGGCGGCAGCCGATCAGCTGCATTTCGGCCGGGCGGCGCAGCATCTCCAGATGCTGCCCTCCGCGCTCGGGCGCCAGATCAGGCTGCTCGAGGAGGATCTGGGAACGCGGCTGTTCGCGCGGACGACGCGCGCCGTGTCGCTCACCGAAGACGGCACGACGCTGCTGCGTGATGCCCGCGCCATCCTCGCCCGCGTCGAGGCGGTCGAGAGCAACTTACGCAACCGCTCCCGCGAGCAGACCGCGCGGCGGCTGCGGGTCGGCGCCATCGACAGCGCCGCGGCGGGACTGCTGCCGCTGCTCTTGCGCGACTTTCGCGCCAAGCATCCGGAGATCGCGGTGCAGCTTCTGGAGGACAAGACCGTCCGGCTGCTGCCGAAGATTCTGACCGGCGCGCTCGATCTCGCCTTCGTCCGGCCGCCCGACCGGCCGGACAAGCGGCTCGAATTCCGCCCTCTCTTCCAGGAGACCGCGATCGTGGCGTTCCCGCAGCGCCACGCCCTCGCCGGGAAGAAGTCGATCGCACTGTCCGAGATCGCGGACGAACAGATGCTGGTGCCGGACCGCCGCTCGCGGCCGCACAGCTACGACCTCACCATAAAGCTGTTCGAGCAGGCCGGCCTGACGCCGCGGATCGTGCAGGTCGCCGACGAGAAGCAGACCATCATCAACCTGGTCGCAACCCGCCTTGGCGTTGCGATCGTGCCGCGCTGGACGACGCGGATGGCGGTCTCGGGCGTGCGGTTCGTTCCGCTGCGACCGCGGCAGAGCGGCCCGGTCGGCCGGCTGCCGCTGGCGGCGGCATGGCTGCGTGGCTCGCGCGATCCGGTTCGCGATGCGATGCTGGCCGTGCTCGAGGCACGCCTGCGCAGCTATGCGCGGGAGGCTTGAAGAGCTATGACACCGGCTTGGCGAGAAAGTCGGATGCGATGACCGAACAGAGAGCTTCGAACGAATTGCGGGTGGCGATCGCCGGACTGGGCTCGATCGGCACCAAGATCGCGACCGCGCTCGATCAGGGCATCGAAGGGTTGGCGCTGTCGGCCGTCGCGGTGCGAGATCCCGCCAAGCATCAGGCCTTCCTGAGCGGCCTCCGCCGCCCGCCGCAGGTCGTGCCGATCGATCAGCTCGGCGATGCCGCGGACATCGTGGTCGAATGTGCGCCGAGCCGGCATCTGCGCTCGATCGTCGAACCGGCGGTGAAGCGCGGCAAGACCGCGGTCGTCGTCAGTGTCGGCGCGCTGCTGGACAATTCCGATCTCATCGATCTCGCCCGCGCCAATGGCGGGCGCATCATCGTGCCAACCGGTGCGTTGATCGGGCTCGATGCCGTCAACGCCGCCGCGGTCGGCACCATCCATTCGGTGAAGATGGTCACGCGCAAGCCGATCGACGGGCTGAAGGGCGCGCCGTTCATCGTCGAGAACGGCATCGACATCGATAACCTTCGCGAGCCGCTCAAGCTGTTCGAGGGCACCGCGCGCGAGGCGGCCAAGGGTTTTCCGGCCAATCTCAACGTCGCGGTCGCGCTGTCGCTGGCTGGCGTCGGGCCCGACCGCACCTTGGTGCAGATCTGGGCCGACCCGACCGTGACGCGCAACGTTCATCGCATCGAGGTCGAGTCGGATTCGGCGCGCTTCTCGATGTCCATCGAGAACATCCCGTCCGAAAATCCCAAGACCGGGATCATCACGGCGCTGTCGGTGATCGCGCTGCTCCGCAAGCAGCGCGCCACGCTCTGCGTCGGGACATAGAGCATGATCCGGAAAAGTGTGTAGCGGTTTTCCGAAAGATCATGCTCAAACTATTAAAGTCTTACGCGCCGGTGACGCGCCAGATCACGTTGCCGACGTCGTCGGCCATCAGCAGCGACTTGTCGGGCCCGATCGCGACGCCGACCGGCCGCCCATAGGATTCCTTCTCGTCCGGCGACAGGAAGCCCGAGAGGATGTCGCGCGCCGGGCCGGACGGGCGGCCGTTCTCGAACGGGATGAACACGACCTTGTAGCCGGACAGCTTGCTGCGATTCCACGAGCCGTGCTGGCCGATCACCATGCCGTCCGGGAAGCCCGGCAGCGTGCCGGCCGGCATCCAGCACAGGCCGAGCGAAGCGGTGTGGCCGCCGAGCGCATAGTCCGGCGTGATCGCCCTGGTGACCAGCGCCGGGTCCTGCGGCACGCGATCGTCCACCGTCTTGCCCCAGTAGCAATAGGGCCAGCCGTAGAAACCACCGTCGCGCACCGAGGTGAGATAGTCCGGCGGCGTCTCGTCGCCGAGGCCGTCGCGCTCGTTGACGACGGTCCAGAGCACGGACGTCGTCGGCTCCCAGGCAAGGCCAACAGGATTGCGTAGGCCGCCGGCGAAGATGCGATGCGTCCCGGCGTCGAGGTCTAGCTCGTAGACCGCCGCGCGGCCTTCCTCGACCTCCATGCCGAGCTCGGCGATGTTGCTGAGCGAGCCGACGCCGGCATAGAGCTTCTTGCCGTCGGGGCTCGCGAGCAGGCTCCGCGTCCAGTGTCCGCTCGGCTTGAAATTGGTGAGCCGCTTGCCCGGCGCGGTGATGCGATCGGCGCCTGCGACATAGGGGAATGCCATCACGCCGTCGGTGTTGCCGACGTAGAAGGTGTCGCCGACCAGCGCCATGCCGAAGGGCTGGCTCAAATTCTCCATGAAGGCGCCGCGCTGCTCGGCCACGCCGTCGCCGTCCTTGTCGCGCAAGAGCGTGATGCGGTTGGCGCTGATGCCGAGTGCCGCCGCGCGCCGCATCGTTGCCTGCATCGCATAGTGAAACACGGTGCGGGGAGGGCCTGCGACCTGCGTCGCCTCCGCAATGAGCACGTCGCCATTGGGCAGCACCTCGATCCAGCGCGGATGGTCGAGCCCGGTCGCGAATGCGTTGACCTTCAGCCCCGGCGCGGCCGTCGGCTTGTGCCCCTCGCGCCAACCACGCGCGGTCGGCATCTTCAACGTGGGGATCGCGCCTTGCGGCTTCGCCTCGGGGATCGCCGGGGTCTGGCCCCAGGCCGGCGCCGGCTCGGTGCCGGACATCCGCCGCCATTGCAGCGCGATGCCGCCGAGCAGCGCAACGAACTGCGCGAAAATGCTGGAAAAGCTCATGAAAATCCCCTGTCGAACGTGTGGCACTGTCCGACGCCGGATCGCCCAATGCCCCGCGCGGGCGGAAGGCCTGATCGTCGATCCCCCCGGATCGACGAGGGAATGTCGTCGTGCCTCATTTGCGCGCGCATCCAACTGGGTGGCGGCGCAAACGTCAACCGGTGGGAGGCTTCGCAGACATCCATTACGGCGGAATGGCAGCCGATCGAATTTGCATGGGAGAGATGCCGACGGGCTTCGCCCGTCGTCGCCGGGCATCACCGGCCGATCTGCCGCTCCAGCCGCCGCGCGCTGCGGAAATCATCGAGATGCTGGACGTTCGGCCCGAGCGCCGCCTCCTTGGACAAGAGGTGATAGATGCGCGCGACCGTACGCTGCTTCTGCTTCGTCCGCCCGCGCGGCAAGCTCCGCGCCTTGCGGGCGGCGGCGATCGCGTGCGCACGGAAATAATCGTAAGCGTCCGACATGGTTCAACGCTCAGCCGAATTGCGTCCTTCGGGCGATAACGGCGTTGCGCTGGGGCGGTTCCGGGCGAGATTCGCGGCTAGGCAGTTGCGTAACGAACGGATCTCGCAACGCCAATCCACCCCCGTCATCCCCGCGCAACCGCTTCGCGGTTGCGCGGGGATGACGGGTTTGGCAGCGATGTCGTTGCGGTGAGTGTGACGACGCGATGACCGCGTCGAAGCTTTCGCCTCAGCGCGGCGACAGGAACGGGATGATCATCGGTACGCGCCGGCAATAGGCGCCGTAGGCGTCTTCGCCGAGCTCCTTGGACAGGAACACCTCTTCCATCCGTCCCTTCTGCCACATGCCGAGCGAGATCAGGATCGCGCCGAGGATCGCGGTCACGGTGCCGACTGCGATACCGGTGGCGAGCATGCCCGCGATCAGGCCGGTGTAGATCGGGTGACGCACGATGCCGTACGGACCGGTGTCGATGACGCGGTGGTCTTCCTTGTGCGTGATGGTGTTCGACCAGAACTTGCCGAGATGCAACCGTCCCCACCAGGTGAAGGAGATGCCGGCGAGCACGACGAGAGCCGTGATGTAGACGCCGGCATTGCTGAATACCCAGAGCGGCTTCTCGTTCAGAATTTCCGTAGTCCACGGCGTGAACAGGATGCCGCCGACCAGGATCGGAATACGATAGCGGCCGGATTCCAGCGTCAACACCTGCTTCTGGGTGCGGCCCTGCCAGAACGAGGCTCCGACCCAGCTTGCGAGCCAGGCGAGCCAGATCAGGGCGAGCAGTTGCGTCGGCCAGGTCGTGGTCCAGCCACCCCAGGCGACAGAGAGAAGCTTGCTGAAATCAAAGGACATGCGGAAAGGTTCTTTGGGTTGGGCCGCTCAGCTCGCGCGCGAGCTGAGCGCGTGATGCTCGATGGCGCCGGATGCGTGCCGGCCGCCGCGTGCGAGCAGGTGGGTGATGGTTTCGCGCAGCACCGGTTCGATCGGGCGCGGCGAATAGCCGAGCTCGGTGCGCGCCTTGCCGATCGAAAGGTCGCTCGCCGCGAGCGCAATGCGCACGCCCTCGGTGGTGCCGTTGGGCGGCCGGCGCGTGATGTGATCGGAGATGTATTCGAGCACGGTGGCGGACGCCTCGGCGAGCCTGCCGGGAACCGCGATCGGAAGCTGCCGGCGGCCGCTCATCGCGGACATCATCCGCAGGATCTGGCCGAGCCGCACGCAGTCGCCGCCGAGGATGTAGCGCTGGCCGATGCGGCCGCGTTCCATGGTCAGCACGAGGCCGGTGGCGACGTCGCGCACGTCGACGAGGTTGACCAGGAAGTTGAGATGCGGCTGCACCTTCTTCTGCAGGAAGTACCACAGCATCGCGGTCGGCGGCGTCAGATTGTGGTCGGCGGCGCCGATCGGCATGGTCGGCGTGCCGATGACGAGCGGGAAGCCTTCCGCTGCGGCCTTGGCCGCGTGATGCTCGGCGAGCGACTTCGAGCGCGTATAGGCGCCGGGCATCGCTTCTACCGGCTGCAGCGCCTCCTCGGCGGCACAGCCGTTGAGATTCGAATAGGGGAACAGGATCGATTCCGTCGAACAGTGCAAAAAGCGCGACACGCCGCGCTTCCGCGCGGTCGCCAGCACGACTTCGGTCCCGCGGCAATTGACGTCGTGAAAGTCCTGCTTGTTGGCCACCCACATCCCGGGCAGGCCGGCCAGATGGTAGACCTGATCGACACCCATGAACGCAGCATCGACCGCGGCGCCATCCAGCACCGAGCCGTGGACGTAGTCGACGTCAGAGCTTGCCGTGGCCGGCGGCCGGACATCGAGAACGCGCACCCGCTGGCCGCGGCCGCGGAGCGCTTCTACGAGATGTTGTCCGATGAAACCGCTGCCACCGGTAACCAGTACGAGAGCCATGAAGAAGGTTTGCTGTTCCGCTTCTGGAAGCTATCGGGTTGAAAGTGAATTGGTCGGAAGAGGCGCGAGAATCGCGGCAAGGTCGCGACGGAAGCCCAATGCAATAAACAATTTCGCCATGACAAACATAGGTCCAAGCAGGAAATGAGTCGGATGATCGACCATTGACGGCTGCCGCTCTTCAAAAACCTTGTGGCCGACGGTCTGCGCGCCGACGCCGAGCACGATCAGCACGGCAAAAATCGACCACATCATGACCGTTGAGACCTGATTGCCGATTGTCGTTGCGACCGAAAGCAGCACCACCGCGGCGGCGAGAATGCCGAGCCCGATACCGGCATCCAGCATCAGCCAGTACACCAGCACCGGCAGGGCCAGGATCACCGCCAGGCTCACCTCGAGGCCGAACACGGGGATGTGCACGAGCGTCAGCGGCAATGTCGCGCCGGTGAACAGGAGAAGGATGCCGACCACGTGCATCGCGCAATTCCAGGGATCGCGGTGATATTCGACGTATTCGGCCAGTTGGCGTTGAAAATAGCCAGCCATCTCGGTCTCGTGCATCATGGGGTCGGGAAGGACGAAATGAGCCTATAGCATCTGCCCGGGCACTGCACAAACCGGCGCTTTTGTCGCGCAAAACCGTGCCGTCGCGCCCTGGGACAGGCTATAAAACAGTCAGGACTTCAAGGAGTTCCGCGAGAGCGCGGGACGCACTCTAGTGGTGCTTCTTGGCCGGCTTTTTCGTCGCGGGTGCCGCCGCGGCCGCGGGCCGGGCCGGTTCGTCCTCGGGCAGCTTGGCGAAGGTCAGGATCTGCAGCTGCCCGTTGGCCGCCGAGGTCGGCTTTGCGCGGTCGAGAAACTGCTCTTCCCCGAGCCCAATCGACTGGACCCGCTTGGCCGAAATCTTGAACGTGTTCACCAGCACGTCACGAATCGCATCCGCGCGGCGCTGGCTGAGGATCGCATTGGCTTCCCGCGTCTTCGAATTGGATTCGACATGGCCGACGATCAGGAACGTGTAGGGCAGCAGCGAAGCGTGAACCAGCGCGTCCGCGATGCGACCGACGGTCTGGTAGGAATCCGGCTGGATGATCGGCGTGTCGGCGTCGAATTGGATCTGCGCGTTGAAGGCGGGGAGATTGGCGAGGTCGGGCGCGATCAGCGGCCGGTTCACGGGACCCGGGTCGTTCTTGATGCGCGCCTTTGCGCGCTCCATCACCTGCTGTTTCAGCGCGGGAAGGTCGACCTCGGCAGCCTGTTCGAAATGGTTGAGCTTGCCGACGATGTCGTCGCGCGTCGGCGCCGTCTGCGCGCCGGCTGCGCCCGCGAGCAGGGCGAGGCCGAGCGCCAAGCCGAGTGGGATGCCAATTCCGGCGATGGAAAACCTGCTCGCCCGCATCATCGATATCCCGCGTCGTCTATGGCCTTCAGGCAGTTGTTGCTGATGCCTTTGGGCGTCGTCGTCAGGCACGGGATCGACTTGCTGGTCTCCTTGGTCGAGCCGCCGCAGACCTTGACGATCTCGCGCTGGCAGGCGTTCGCCACCGTGACGCGGGCGGCGACGCGTTTCTGGATGGCGTCGAAGGCGCCGAGGTAACTGCTCTGGCACTGCGGCGACAGCACGTCGCGGTTGCGGGACAGGCACTCCTTCAGGCGGGTCGAGTCCGGATTGACGCCGCGGCAATTGGCGACGATTTCCGCGCCGCAGCCCTTGGCCAGCATCCCGATCGAATCGCCAAAGCTCATGGTTTCCGCCGTCGCAAGCGACGGCATCCCCAATGCCAGCACGATCAGTGTGATGGAGCCCCGGACCATGGTTCGCATCTGATACGGGGAAGTTCGCGGTGGTCAAGGGGCGTGGATGGAAGAAAGGCGGCGGCGTTACGCCGCCGCAACACCGCAAGGCCTACGCCCGCTGTACAAAGCTGTCGACGACCTTCTTCTCGCCGGCCTTGTCGAAGGCGATGGTGAGCTTGTTGCCGTCGATCTTGGTGACGTGGCCGTAGCCGAATTTCTGGTGGAAGACGCGGTCGGAGAGCGAGAATTCCGAGGTCGTGCCGGTGGATTTGGCGACCAGCTCGCCCTCGATGGTCAGGGGCCCGCGCCGGCGCGAGGAGAAGCTGCCGAAATCGGGCGAGGACGACGAGGACGAGAACGAGGAGGCTTCTTCCTCGAAGCCGCCACGGCTGCCACCGCCGCGGCCGCCCTGGCCCCGGTTGCGGTTGGCCTGGGCGCGCTGCCAGCCCGGCGTCGAATAGCTCGAGCCGAACGCCTCCATGTCGTCGAAGCGCGAGGCGCCGTAGCCGCCGGTGCCGCCCCAGGCCGAGCCGCCCTTGGATTCTGTGATCTCGACATTGGCCGCCGGCAATTCGTCGAGGAAACGCGACGGGATCGTGGTCGACCAGGTGCCATGGATACGGCGGTTGGTCGCAAAATAGATTTTGGCACGGCGGCGGGCACGGGTCAGGCCAACATGGCCGAGCCTGCGCTCTTCTTCGAGGCCCGCGCGGCCCTGCTCGTCCAGCGTCCGCTGGCTCGGGAACAGGCCTTCCTCCCAGCCGGGCAGGAACACGTTGTCGAATTCGAGCCCCTTGGCCGAATGCAGCGTCATCAGTGACACCGCGTCCTCTTCGGAGCCGCCGTCGCGGTCCATCACCAGCGCGATGTGCTCGAGGAACCCTTGCAGGTTCTCGAACTCCTCCATCGAGCGCACCAGCTCTTTCAGGTTCTCCAGCCGGCCCGCAGCGTCTGCCGAACGGTCCTTCTGCCACATCTCGGTATAGCCGCTCTCGTCGAGCACGATCTGGGCCAGATCCGTGTGCGCGGTGACTTCGCGCTGGGCGCGCCAGCGGTCGAACTGGGCGACGAGGTCGCGCAAGGAGCCGCGCGCCTTTGGCTTCAATTCGTCGGTCTCGACCACCGCGCGCGCCGCCTCGAACAACGGAATGCGGCGCTTGCGGGCGTGATCATGCAGCATCTGCACGGTGGCATCGCCAAGCCCGCGCTTGGGCGTGTTGACGATGCGCTCGAAGGCGAGGTCGTCGGCCGGCGAATTGATGACGCGCAAATAAGCCAGCGCGTCGCGGATTTCAGCGCGCTCGTAGAACCGCGGGCCGCCGATCACGCGATAGGGCAGGCCGAGCGTGACGAAGCGGTCTTCGAACTCGCGCATCTGGTAGGAGGCGCGCACCAGGATCGCGATCTCGTTGAGCTTCTCGCCCTGGCGCTGGAGCTGCTCGATCTCCTCGCCGATGCCGCGAGCTTCCTCTTCCGAATCCCACGAGCCGGTCACCGTGACCTTCTCGCCGTCCTGATCCTCGGTGCGCAGCGTCTTGCCGAGCCGGCCTTCATTATGCGCGATCAAGTGTGAGGCGGCAGCTAGGATGTGGCCGGTCGAGCGGTAGTTGCGCTCGAGGCGAATGACCTTGGCGCCGGGAAAATCGTGGTCGAAACGCAGGATGTTGTCGACCTCGGCGCCGCGCCAGCCATAGATCGACTGGTCGTCATCGCCGACGCAGCAGATGTTTTTGGTGGGGCCTTTCGGCTCCCTCGCCCCGCTTGCGGGGTCGCGACGAGTTTCGCTCGCGCTGAGAGGGTCGGGGTCCAAGAGCTCAGTCTGCGGAGAGTCCCCCTCACCCGATTTGCTTCGCAAATCGACCTCTCCCCGCAAGCGGGGAGAGGTGAAAGAAGAGGGCGCCTGCGACAGCAGCCGTAGCCACAGATACTGCGCGACGTTGGTGTCCTGATATTCGTCGACCAGGATGAATTTGAAGCGCTGCTGGTATTGCCGCAGGATGTCCGGGTGCTCGCGGAAGATGCGGATGTTCTCCAGCAGGAGATCGCCGAAATCGGCCGCGTTCAAGATCTTCAGCCGCTCCTGGTAGCTCGTATAGAGCTTGCCGCCCTTGCCGTTGGCGAACATCGCAGCCTCCCCGGAGGGGACCTGCGATGGCATCAGGCCGCGGTTCTTCCAGCCGTCGATCAGGCCGGCCAGCATCCGCGCCGGCCAGCGCTTGTCGTCGATGTTCTCGGCTTGCAGGAGCTGCTTGAGCAGGCGCACCTGGTCGTCGACATCAAGCACGGTGAAGTTGGACTTGAGCTGCGCAAGCTCGGCGTGGGTGCGCAGGATGCGGCCGCCGATCGAGTGGAAGGTGCCGAGCCACGGCATGCCTTCCACGGCGTGGCCCAGCATCTGGCCGAGCCGGTGCTTCATCTCGCGCGCGGCCTTGTTGGTGAAGGTCACCGACAGGATTTCGCCGGGGCGCGCGCGGCCCTGGCTCAGGATGTGGGCGATGCGCGTGGTCAGCACGCGCGTCTTGCCGGTGCCCGCGCCGGCCAGCACCAGCACCGGACCGTCCAGCGTCTCCACCGCCTCGCGCTGCTCGGGATTGAGCCCGGATAGATATTTCGGCCCCACCGAGGCGCGCGCGCGCGCGGCAATGCCGCCGGCCGCGGGCTGGTGGTCGGGAACGCTTTGAGAGGTGATCTTGCTCGGCTCGGTCATGCGAATCATTGGCCCCACGATGGCACCGCGGGGTGGCGGAAGGGAGCCTTCATAACAGGGATTACCGCCTATATGGGGCGGCTGCGAGAGGTTTTCCACGTACAGGGAAGGCCGATTTGTTCCAGCCGGCCCAGCGAATTTCCACCTTGCGCGGCTCGGAACCATCGTTTCGCGGTCGAGATTGTCTGGGCAGGTGTGGCGCGGTGGTCAGCCGCGTCGATCACAGACAGACATCAAGACAGAGGGTTCGACCATGCTTGGCTGGGTTGTGACGTTTCTCATTATCGCGCTGATCGCCGGTATTCTGGGCTTCGGCGGCATCGCTGGCGCATCGATCGAGATCGCCAAGGTCATCTTCTTCATCGCTGTCGTGCTGTTCCTGGTCTCGGCCGTGGTCGGATTGGCCCGCGGCCGCAGGATCTAGCGCACCTACCGCTTCGAGGGCATCGCCACGTTCCGGCCGATTCCCTCGGGCCGCGGTACCGCGCTGTGGGCCTTGACGACGGCCTGGATGCGCTCGCGGATGTCAGGCGGGAACGCCGCCACTTTTCGCGAGCCCATGTCGATATGGAGCGACATGTTCTCCGAGGTCGCCGACAGCCAGCCCTCGGTCGCATGCCGCAACTCCTCGAATGTGTGCAGTCGCTTGTCGTCGGCCTCCAGCAGCCAGACCGAGACCTGCACGGGATCGCCGAGATGGATTTCGCGCAAGTAGCGCACATGGCATTCGGCCGTGAAGGTCGAACCGTTCCGCTCCTTCATGTAAGTCGGCCCGATCCCGAGCTTCAGCCACATCTGGTCGATCGCGCGGTCGAACATCACGTTGTAATAGGCCATGTTGAGATGGCCGTTATAGTCGATCCATTGCGGCTCGATCTGCATGATCGAGGCGCGCAACGGCTCAGCAGCAGCGGTCTCCGGCATGTTTCCTTCCAGCCAATCTCTTCCTGACATGCGTCCGATCCCTTGACTTGACCGGTCATATGTCCTTTGCCACGGTTTCGTCTGTCGGGAGGAATGTCCGTGGGTACGACCATCACCAATAATCCGCCGCGGCCTGAGCCGAAAGCCCTCGCGAGCGCGCTGGAGCAGCTTGCCGCACGCTTCGGCAACCGGCTCGTCACCTCGCAGGCCGTGCGCGAGCAGCACGGCCACACCACGACGTGGCTTCCCAACCAGCCGCCGGATGGGGTGGTGATGGCGCAGGAGACTGCCGACATCCAGGACGTGGTGCGCATCTGCGCCAAGAATCGCGTGCCCGTCATCGCCTTCGGCACCGGCACCTCGCTCGAGGGCCAGGTCAACGCGCCGGCGGGCGGCATCTGCATCGACCTGCGCGACATGAACAAGGTGCTCGCGGTGCATGCCGAGGACCTCGATTGCGTGATTCAGCCGGGCGTCACCCGCAAGGCGCTCAACGAGCATCTGCGCGACCAGGGCCTGTTCTTCCCGATCGATCCCGGCGCGGATGCGTCCCTGGGCGGCATGGCCTCGACGCGCGCTTCCGGCACCAACGCGGTGCGCTACGGCACCATGCGCGACAGCGTGCTGGCGCTGAAGGTCGTGCGCGGCGACGGCGAGATCATCACGACCGGCACGCGGGCGAAGAAGTCCTCCGCCGGCTACGATCTCACGCATCTCTTCGTCGGCGCCGAAGGCACGCTCGGCATCATCTCGGAATTGACCATCCGCCTGCGCGGCATTCCCGAGATGATCGCGGCCGGCGCGGTCTCGTTCGAGACGGTGCATGGCGCCTGTCAGGCGGTGATCCTGGCGATCCAGACCGGCATTCCCGTGGCGCGCATCGAGCTCCTCAATGCCGCGCAGGTGAAAGCCTGCAACGCCTATTCCAAGCTGACGCTGCCGGAAACGCCGCTGCTGCTGATGGAATTCCACGGCAGTGAGATCGAGGTCGCCGAGCAGTCGAAGGCCTTCGGCGAGATCGCGAAGGAGTGCGGCGGCGGCGACTTCTCCTGGACCACCAAGCCGGAGGATCGCACAAAACTGTGGCAGGCGCGGCACGATGCCTATTGGTCGGTGAAGGCGCTGCGGACCGGTGAGGGCGTTGGCGTGGTTGCAACCGACGTCTGCGTGCCGATCTCGCGCCTTGCCGACTGCGTCAGCGAGACCGAGGACGATCTGAAGCGCCTCAATCTCTTGTCGCCGATCGTCGGCCATGTCGGCGACGGCAATTTCCACTGCTCGCTGGTCTGCGACGTCAACGACGCGGATGAGATGGCGCGTGGCGAAGAGTTCATGCATCGCCTGGTCGAGCGGGCGCAGGCGATGGACGGCACCTGCACCGGCGAGCACGGCATCGGCCAGGGCAAGCAGAAATACCTCAAGGCCGAGCTCGGCCCCGAGGCGCTGGACGCGATGCGGGCGCTGAAGAAGGCGCTCGATCCGCAAAACATCTTCAACCCCGGCAAGATTGTGCCGGAGGTGTAGCGCCTGTTGCGGTGCGACCCGGCCGCAGGACGCGGCCGGGACGGGAACTTTCGGCTGGCTGGCCGGTTCCAAATCCCGACACGTTTCGATGCCTCACTGGTGCGGATCTGCGGGAGCGTAAGATGTTGCGACCAGTCCTTGGAATTGTTGCTGTGGCCCTTGCTTGCGTGCTGGCGGGCGGAGCTCTGGCAAAAGGCGGCGGTGGTGGTCATGGCGGAGGCCACGGTGGTGGCCACGGTGGTGGTGGTCATGGCGGCGGTCACGGTGGTGGACACCACGGCGGCGGCCATTTCGGTGGTCATCATGGCGGCGGCCATTTCGGCGGCCACGGCTTCGGTCACGCGCATTTCGGTGGCGGCCATCATGGCGGCGCGAGGTTCGGAGCCGTCGCGCGGCATGGTGGACCGAACTTCGGCCAGCTCCGCGGTGCAGCCGTGCGTCCCGCCAATCTCCGCCATGCGCTGAACTTCCACGCCGGTGCATTTCGCAACGGCCGTTTGATCGGCAATCCGGCCGCGCGGGCCCAGATTGCGGCCGCAGCTGCGCTGGTCGGCTGGCACGGTGCGGGCAACGGATGGTGGCAGCACCCCGGCGGCTTCTATGGCTGGGTCGGACCGCTGTTCTGGCCCTTCGCCTATAACGATCTCTACGACTACACCATCTGGGGCGACGGTCTGGGCTTCTGGGGCTACGGCTATCCGGACATCTATGCCGGTATCTTCGGCCCCTATGGCTATGACGGTCTCGCGACCTACCTGCCGCAACGTCCCGTGGGACGACGACAGGCGAGGGGCGTCCCGCTCGATCAGCTCTGCGGCAGCGATCGTCGCGAGATCACCGGCCTGCCGGTCGATCAGATCGCAGCCGCGGTGCAGCCGACGGACGCTCAGGGCGCGAACCTCGACGAGCTCGGCAATGCCTCGATCCAGGCGGCAGCGATCATCCGCGCCTCATGTCCAACTCAGGTCGCGGCGACGGCGCCCGGTCGCCTGGCGGCGATGCAGCAGCGTGTTGATGCGATGGTGAAGGCCGTCGAGCTGGTGCAACCGGCGCTCGACAAATTCTATGCGTCGCTCACCGACGAGCAGAAGGCCCGTTTCAATGCGCTCGCCGAGGACCAGCGCCGGGCCGCGGCTTCCAGCAACGCCAATGCATCGCTGGTGCAGAATTGCGGTGCGCCTGTCGGGCTCGATTGGCCAGGCGCCGAGATCGAGGCGCGGCTCCATCCGAATGAGACCCAGCGCGCTGCTCTGCAGGTGCTTCAGGATACCAGCGCCAGGACCAATGATGCGCTCAAGGCAGCGTGCCAGCCCAGCGATGTGTTGACACCACCGGCGCGAATGGCCGCCGTCCACAAGCGGCTCGATATGATGCTGGACGGCGTCAAATCGGTGCGCGCTGCGCTCGATGATTTCTATGCCACGTTGAACGACGAGCAGAAGGCGCAGTTCGAGGCGATCGGGCCACGTCGCACGTCCTGAGCCGTCGCAACAAGGCGTGGCGGAAAAATCCGCCTCGCCGATCTCGCGACGGTTCTCTATGCTGGGCGGAGCTGAGGTGCGAGAATATGTGGCCGGAAGACCACGAATGGCAGGGCGATGAAGTGGTTCGCGAGGAAGCAACCGGGGGACATCTGGGACGAGGCGATCGCGGGTCCGCTCGGCGACATCGAGGCCGCCGAGCGCATCCGCGCGATCTGCCAGGCTGCGACCACAAGTGCCGAGGCGGTCGGAAGCTCCGGGGCGCGTGCCGACAAGCGTGAAGGCGAGCGCTATGAGCGCGCGGCACGTGCTGCCATGGAAATCGCGATGAAGATTTCCGACGGTCTGATGCGCGACGATGCGGTCAGCCGCATCGTCGGTCTCTGCATGAAGGCCAACGACGCCAAGACCGCGCGGATATTGTCGCGCGCGATCCAGGCGAGCTGGATCCGGGAGGCTGTGCAGCGGGACTATCCTGCGCTGTCGGAGTGAGGCGCAGCTAAAGCGTGATGGCTTGTTGCTGCCACGCATGCGGTGCGCTCCCCTCTCCCGCAAGCGGGAGAGGTTGACCGAGCCTGCGGTCAATCGATTCAACCGAAAGCCATCACGCTTTAGCGCGCCAGCTTGTGGACGGCCTCGTCCACGCTGTGGAACACGTGCTCCCTGGGCAGGGCCTCGAACAGCCTGAAGCGTTCGAAGGCGTTCTGCGCGCGCACCGACTCCAGCCGCGCCAGCGCCACCGTGACGCCCTGCTCGCTGCACGCCTTGAAGACGTCGAGCAGGATCTGCGCGGCGGTGAAGTCGATCTCGACCATGCCGCTCGCCTCCAGCACCAGCAATTGCGGCGTCGAGGTGCTGAGGACCTTTGCGACGTCGCTGCGGAAGCCGGGCGCATTGAGGAAGGACAGCGGCGCCTGAAGCCCGATCACAGCGACGCCGGCGATGCGCTCGCCGGTGATGTGCGGATGGGCGGGCCACCAGATCGTTGTGCCCGGCACGCGCTCGAATTCGACGAGCCTTGCGCGAGTGGTGCTCCAGATGCCGTGCAACAGCGATAGCACGATGCCGAGAAAGGCGCCCTGCTGGATCGGCAGCACGATGATCAGCGCGGCGGTGGCGACGATCAGCAGAAACTCGCTGAAGGACTGGCGATAGATCGTGACGATCTGCTTCACGCGGATGATCCGCAGCGCCACGAACAGCAGGATGCCGCCGAGCGCGGCATCCGGCACGTGCCGCAGCAGTCCGGTGCCGAAAGCGAGAAGCGCCAGCACGATCACCGCCGCGGCAAGGCCCGCGAGCTGCGACTGCCCGCCAGTCTCCGCGACGATGCCCGTTCGCGGCGGGCTGGCATTGACCGGAAACGCGCCAAACAGGCCGGCCAGCACGCTGCCGGCGCCCGCGCCGAGAAAGTCGCGATCGACATCGGCAGGCTTGTCGGGATCGGACGGAAACGATCGCGTCGTGGCGGCGGTCTGCACCATCACGACGACGGTGATCACGAAAGCAAGCGGCACCAGCCGCACCCACAGCTCCGGCGCAAGCTCGGGCAATGTCGGCCGCGGAAGCGTGCCCGGCACTGCGCCGACGACGTTGACGCCCCTGCTCTCGAGGCCGAGCCCGATCACGGCCAGCGTCGCACCTGCAAGTCCGATCAGGGCGCCCGGAATCTTCGCGCTCACTCTTTCGGAGGCGAACACCACGGCCAGCACACCGAAGCCGATGCACAGCGTGTAGGGATTGGCTTTGCCGAACTCGCCGGCGAGCACGCCGATGCGATCGAGCGTCGGTCCGCTCGGGCCCTCGACACCGAGCACGCCCGGCAATTGCGATACGATGATGTGGACGGAGATGCCGGCAAGGAAACCGACCATCACCGGCACCGACAACAGATTGGCGATGCCGCCGAGGCGGAAGGCGCCGCTGGCGAGCAGCATCGCGCCGACCATCAGCGCCAGCGCGATCGCCAGTCCCTGGTATTCAGGCGAGCCGGTCGCCGCCAGCGCCGCAAGCCCGCCGGCGAAGATCGGCGTGATCGTGGAGTCGGCGCCGCAGGACAGGAAGCGGTTGCCGCCGAGCAGGGCAAAGCCGAGCGAGCCCGCCATGAAGGCGAAGAAGCCGATCTGCGGCGCGAAGCCGCCGAGCCGCGCGGTGGCCATCTGCTCGGGGATGGCGATGGCGGCGAGCGTCAGCCCCGCCATCAGGTCGCCCGGCAGCGAATAGGACGCAAGCGAGCCGAACAGCGGCCATGATGTCCTGGCCTCAGATATCTTGGCGTGAGTGTCGTGCGGCATTGATGTGCAGTCCCGGAAAAGCTTCTCTGACGATCAGACTACAGCATTTCCGGACGGCTAGGCGGCAGAGAGGGGCGCTACCATCAACAAGAATGCCCGCAGGTGACCCCTGCGGACATCCATTCGTATCGGGGCGGGAGCCTCAGTACCGGCGGTAGTCGCCGTGTCCCTCGCTGCCGCGGCCGCCCATGCCCATGCCGAGGCCAATTCCGACACCGATGCCGATGCCTTGCATCACGGCTGCGGGCGGTGGACCGGGAGGCGGTGCGCGCTCGACGACGATGTCGTCACGCGGGGGCCGGCGTTTGGGCGGCGTGTCGACGACCCTGCGCTTCGGCGGTGTATCGTCCACCCTGCGCTTCGGCGGCGTGTCATCGACGCGCTTCTTGATGATCGGCGCCACCGCCGGATTGACCGGCGTTGCCGGTGTCGAGGGCGCCGAGCACGGACAGGTCGGCGCCAGCGCGACGGCGACCGGAGCGGGCAGGGCCGCGGTGGCGGCCGGGCCGTAATTGCGGTTCTGCACGCGGAGCAGCAGCCTGCGCGCGGTCGCAGCCAGGTCGCTGTTGTCCCAGTTCGCAAGATAAGCCTCGAACGAGGCGCGCGTGTTGATCGCGACCGCGCGCTCCCAGGCCAGCATCTGGCGCCGGCGCTCCAGGATCGTGCGCATGCGCGGCGCGGAGGCATCCTGCGCGAACAGTTCGACATAGGCCTGATACGCCGGCACGGTGTCGTCGGAGATCACGAGCTCATAGGCAGCCTTGGGCGCCTTGCCGCGCAGCTCGTTGCGCCAGTCGTCGACGCTGCGCGTGGCGCTGGCGAGCGCCGTCGAGCCTGCGCCCGGGACAGAAGACGGCTGACCGCTGCCATCGCCACCGAAGAATTTGAAGTCGGTCGTCAGCGAAGAGCTTTCCCAGGGGATCTGCCGACCGTCGGTCGATTGCGCCACGGCGACGCGGATGCGCTTGAACACTTCCTCGATCGGGATGTTGGGCTCCTTGGCGATGGTCAGCGCTGCCGTGGTGTAGGGGCTGTCGATACCGGAGCCGTCCTCGGCTTCCGCGCCGGGCGAGGTCGAATAGGAGATGAACGAGCCGGGCGCGCCGGCCTTGGTGTCGACGATCGCAAGGCCGTGGCCGGCGCCGCTGAGCGCCGGGAACGGATTGTTGCGGCAGGCATCGAGCATGAAGATGCGTGCCCGCATCGGCAGCGCGCCGAGGGTGTTGAGGAGATCGTTCAGTCGCACGCCCTGGAGCGGGATGTCGGCTTCGCGTTTGGGATCGAGGTCGACCGGCACCAGATAGTTCTCGCCGTCGATCTGCAGGCCGTGGCCCGCATAGAACACCAGTGCGACAGTATCGGCGCCGCTCGCGCTGACCTTGCTCGCAAAATCGCTGATCGTCTGGCGCATCTCGTTCTGCGCGAGGTTCGGCGCCGTGGTGACGCTGAAGCCGGCGTTGCCGAGCAGCTCGGCCATGCCCTTGGCATCATTGGCGGCGTTGGGAAGTTCCGGCACCGTGCGATAGGCGGATTGGCCGATTACGAGCGCGAGCCGTGCTTCTGCCGCGGCCTCCGTGGGCGTCATCATTTGGGCGAGGGCAAGAAGGCCGGATGCAACCAACAAACTGCAAAAGACTGGACGGCGCATGGTGTCACCTCCATCGGCAATGCGCGCGAGGATCTCACCTCTTCTAGGCCTTCGCCACGTTGCCGTCTGTGCGCTGGCTCACGCTCCAAGACATGCAACAAAAAGACATGCAACGAAAAGACATGCGACGAAGCGTGCGACAAAATGGGGCAGGGACCTGCCGGACCCGGTCGCGCCGAGCCGTGTGCGTCACGGCAGTCCGTGGTCCCAGGGCGGGACTGGCGAAAACCGCGCGGCGAGATAGTCGATGAAGGCGCGCACCTTGGCCGGCGGCCGGCGGTCGGGCAGGTAGACCGCATGCACCGCCGATGTCTGGATCTCGGGCTGGTCGAGCGGAAGTGCGATGAGCGTGCCTGCGCGCAGGTCGTCGGCGACGATGAAGGTCGGCTGTCGCGCCAGCCCAAGCCCGGCCAGCGTTGCGGCGCGCAGCGCATCGCCATTGTTGGCGCGCAGATTGCCGCTGACCTGGACACGGATCTCGCCGTCCGCCCCGAACAACCATTCCGCCGCACTCGCCTGCTGCGAAAGCGTGTAGCCGAGACAATTATGGGCGGCGAGGTCGGCGACGTTGCGCGGCGTGCCGTGCTTCGCCAGATAGGACGGCGCGGCGCAGACGACCAGGCGGTTCGGCGCGAGCCGTCGCGCCACCATGCTGGAGTCGCGCAGCTTGCCGATGCGGATCGCGAGGTCCCAGCCTTCCTCGGCGAGGTCGACCAGGCGATCGTTAAGGCCGAGCTCGATCGTGACCTCGGGATGGCGGTCGCTGAACTCTGCGATGAGGGGCGCGATCTGCCTTGTGCCGAACACGACGGGCCCATTGACCCGCAGCAGTCCGCGCGGCTCGACGCGCTCGCGCGCGACCGCAGCGTCGGCAGCCTCCATGTCAGCGAGGATCCGCTCGGAGGATTCGAGATAGCTGCGTCCGGCCTCGGTGATGGACAGCCGTCTTGTGGTGCGGTGGAACAGCCTGATCCCAAGCCGCGCCTCCAATGACGCCACATGCTTGGTGACCATGGTCTGCGACAGGCCCATGGCGCGGGCTGCGCCGGACAGGCTGCCAATGGCCGCCACCTTGGCGAAGACCTCGAGGCTGGTGAGGCGGTCGAGCAAAATGACTTCACTCTGTCAGTGTGAGCTATATTTCCAAAATAGGGGATTATCACTCCATTGAGAATAGATCATATCGCATCCAACAATGGAGACCGTCATGATCGATTCCCGCACCGCTCCCTACGCCGCGCTGGTGCTGCGCGTGACGCTGGGCGCGCTGTTTCTGGCCCATGCCAGCCTGAAACTGTTCGTATTCACGCCGGCCGGCACTGCCAAGTTCTTCGGCAGCCTCGGCTTCCCGCCCGAACTCGCCTATCTCGTGATCGCGGTCGAGGTGCTGAGTGGCGTCGCCCTCATCCTCGGCGTGTGGACCCGCTATGCGGCGCTGGCGGGCATCCCGATCCTGCTGGGCGCGATCTTCACGGTGCATGGGGCCGCCGGATTCTTCTTCAGCAATCCGAAGGGCGGCTGGGAATACCCCGCCTTCTGGGCGATCGCGCTGGTGGCGCAGGCCCTCCTCGGCGATGGCGCCTACGCGTTGCGGCCGTCGCGAGATGTCGAGGCGGCGAGCGGTCAGCTGAGCGGCGCGCATTCGCGCTGACGTTACGGCATCATCAATCGACAAGAGCTGCGGGAGCGCGATCTCCCGCAGCTCTTTCTTTTTGTGTCGCGTGCCGAAGGACGCTCGGCAGTCGAAAACCCAATCAGCAAGGCGCAATCAATATGCGTTCTGCATTGATTCATACCTGAATTGGATCGATCCGCGTCAATCCTGCTCCGCAGGCCCTTAGGTCACCGGATCATCGCGCAGCATTCATCGAAACATCGGCAAACGTAGGCCCTGTGCCGCGATCTACGCCGAAATGTCTGCTTCGCGGATGCTTGCTCCGTCACTGGGCGCGACCCTTGCGTGCGCTGTCGCTTTGGCCATACAGTCCGGGCAACAGGTCGCGACAATGATCGGGGCCGAACAAAAAATGCTTGGGAGAGACTGCATCATGACCATCGTGCCCGTGAGCCGTCGCGCGTTCATCAAGTCGTCGATGGCGGTGACCGCCGGTCTGGTGCTCTCTCCCGCGATCATCGGCCGCGCCCAAGCCGCGACGATGAAGCTGAAATGCTCCTCCTCGCTGCCGAACGATCCGAAATACGCCAACGGCCGCGTCTACTATGACAATCTGGTCAAGAACCTGAAGGCGAATGGGCTCGGCGAGCAGATCGAAGTCTCCTTCTTCCCCGACAACCAGCTCGGTCAGGAAATCGACGTCATCAATTCGGTGAAGCTCGGCGTCATCGACCTCATGGTGTCGGGCTCGTCGATCTCGGCCAATCTGGTGCCGCTCGTCGGCACCTTCGACCTCGGCTACCTCTTCAGCAGCTTCCCGCAGCAGACCAAGGCGTTCGATGCCGGCGCCGCCAAGCCGATCGAGGATGCGCTGCTCAAGGGCGGCAATATCCGGATCATCGCCTGGGCGTACAATTTCGGCTCGCGCAGCGTGCTGGCGAAGAAGCCGGTGAAGACCCCCGAGGACCTCGCGGGCCTGAAGATCAGGACGCTGCCCAATCCCGTCATCACCGAATGTCTGCGCCTGATGGGCGCGGCCGCGACGCCGCTGGCGTTCGGCGAGATCTACACCGCATTGCAGGCCGGCGTGCTGGACGGGCTCGAGCACGATCCGCCGACCATCCTCGCCAGCAAGTTTTTCGAAACGGCGAAGTTCTATGCGCTGACGCAGCACAACTTCTCGCCGCTGGCGATCTATTTCAGCGACATGACCTTCAATCGCATGGATACGAAGCTGCGCGAGAGTTTTCTCGACGCCGCCAAGAAGGCCGCGGCCGATACGCGCACGCACGGGCTTGCGGTGGAGAAGGAGGCGCTGGCAGCGCTCACCGACAAGGGCGTGACGGTCGCCGAATGCGATCGTGAGGCGTTTAGGAAGCGCGTCATGCCGCAGATCGACAACTTCATCAAGGCGCGGCCCGAGTCCAAGCCGGTCATCGACATGATCCGCGCGACCCAGGCCTGAGGCGGCGATGACAGGCGCCGCGTCCCTCTCGGGCGGCCGCCACGGGGGCATCACCTTGCTTCTTCGCGCCAGCGATGCGATCGCGGCCATCCTGCTGGCCGCCGATCTCGTGGTGGTGTGCGGTTCCGTACTGCTGCGCTTCTTCTTCAACGCGCCGGTCGAGTGGTCTGATGACGTCGCGCGCGGACTGATGGTCGGATCGGCCTTCTTCGGCGCGGCGAGCGCGCTGGCGCGCGGTGAGAATGTCGGCGTCTCCTTCTTTCGCGACATGCTGCCGTTGCGGCTGCGCGCGCTGGTCGATGCCGCGAGCGCGCTGCTGATCGTGCTGATCTCCGGCTACGTCGCCTACAACGCGATCAAGCTGGGCTCGCTGACGGCGGGCCAGACCACCGGCTCGGGCCTGCCGCTGGAGCTGACCTTCTATCCGATGGGCATCGGTGCACTGTTCATGACGGTGTTCGCGATCGATCACCTCTGCGCACGGCCGCTCCCCGACATCGCCAAGGGCCTGGTTGCGATCGCCGTGGTCACCGCCTTGTACTTCGCCTGGGACTTTCTGTCGCCGTCAACGGTGCTGTCATCAGGCACGCTGATGCTGATCGGCTTCTTCGCGACGCTGTTCGGCGGCCTGCCGATCGGCTTTGCGCTGGCGCTCGCCGCGCTGATCTTCATCTGGGTCGAGGGTGCGCTGCCCGGCGTCATCTTTGCCCAGCAGATGGCGCGCGGCATCGATAATTTCGTGCTGCTGGCGATTCCGTTCTTCATTCTCGTCGGCTACCTCATGGAAGCCAACGGCATGTCGGTGCGGCTGATCGAGCTGTTGCAGCGCGCGGTGGGGCGCATGCGCGGCGGCCTGAACGTCGTGATGGTGGCCTCGATGGTGCTGTTCTCGGGTATCTCGGGCTCGAAGATGGCCGACGTTGCCGCGGTCGGCTCCGTGCTGATCCCGGCAGCGCGCCGCTCGAAGCAGAACCCCGGCGGCGCGGTGGCGCTGCTTGCCGCATCCGCGGTGATGGCGGAAACCATTCCGCCCTGCATCAACCTGATCATCCTGGGTTTTGTGGCGAACCTGTCGATCGGCGGCTTGTTCGTCGCTGGGCTGCTGCCCTCGGCGCTGATGGCGCTGGTCCTGATCGTCGTCTCCATCATCTTCGGCAAGCGGCCCGCCACGGTCGAGGAGGTCGAGCCGGAGACGCCGGTGTCGGGCCTCTGGACCGGCGCGATCGCTTCGTTCGGCTTGATCTTCATGATCTTCTTCGGCTTCAAGAGCGGCTTTGCCACGGCCACCGAGATATCCGCTTTCGCGGTCGCCTATGCGCTCGTCATCGGCAGTCTCGTGTTCCGCGAGCTCAGCCTGAAATCGGCCGCGCACAGTTTCGTGCAGGCGGCGACGCGCGCGGGGCTGGTGCTGTTCATCGTCGCCGCCGCGCAATCGCTCGCCTTCACGCTGACCCTGCAGCAGGTGCCGCACGCCGTCGGCGATTTCATGCTTTCCTTGTCCAAGACCAGCGGCGTCTGGCTGTTCATGCTGCTCGCGATCGCGGTGCTGATCGTGATGGGCTCGGTGCTGGAAGGCGCGGCCGCGCTCATCATCTTCGGCCCCCTGCTCTTGCCGGTGGCGGTGCAGCTCGGCGTTGATCCCCTGCATTTCGGCGTCGTGCTGGTCATCGCCATGGGCATCGGCCTGTTCGCGCCGCCGCTCGGCCTCGGCCTCTACGGCGCCTGTCTGATCGGCAACGTGCCGATCGAGCAGACGGTGAAACCGATCATGGGATATCTTGGCCTGTTGATGCTGTGCCTGCTGGTGATCGCCTTCGTGCCGTGGCTCAGCACCGCGCTGCCGCGCGCATTCGGCTACTGAAGGAGCTTTGCCGTGAAAGTCCTGTTGGCTCACACGCCGGAGATGCGCCGGAACTATTACGGCGCGCGCAGCCTGAGCGGGCTGCAGGCGATCGCCGAAGTGATCCTGCACGAGGGCGATCAGCCGCTCGATTCCGCTAGCCTCGTTCGCGCGGCGAAGGATGCCGACATCATCGTCGCCGATCGCATGACCGAAGGCCGCGGCGAGATTTTTGCGCAGCTCCCGGATCTGCGCGCCTTCGTCCGCTGTGCCGTCGACATCCGCAACGTCAATGTCGAGGCTGCCTCGCAAGTTGGCGTGCTCGTGACCCGCGCCGGGCCCGGTTTCGTGCAGGCGGTGGCCGAGCTCGCGCTCGGCTTCATGGTCGATCTGTCGCGCGGCGTGTCGCGGACGACGGCGGACTATCAGGCCGGCCGCAAGGTGGAGGCGCGGATGGGCCGCCAGCTCGCCGGCAGCAGGATCGGCATCATCGGCTATGGCAGCATCGGCCGCTATCTCGCCGAGATCGCCAAGGTGCTGCGGATGGACGTGCTGGTGTCCGATCCCTTCGCGACCGTCAGCGACAGCGCCATCAGGCAGGTCGGCCTCGACGAGCTGTTGTCGGCGTCGGATTATGTCGTCTGCCTCGCCATCGCCAATGAGCAGACCGAGAACCTGATCGGGGAGACAGCGCTTGCACGCATGCAGAAGCATGCCGTGTTCATCAATCTTTCGCGCGGCAATCTCGTCGACGAGGCGGCGCTTGCGAGGGCGCTACGCGAAGGGCGCATCGCCGGCGCGGCGATGGATGTCGGCCGCGCGCCCGACCAGATGCCGACGCCGGAACTGGCCGCGCTCCCCAACGTCATCGCGACGCCCCATGTCGGCGGGCTGACCCCGCAGGCGATCGAATATCAGTCGCTGGAAACGGTGCGGCAGGTCGAGGCGATCATCAAGGGCGAGATCCCGCCGGGCGCGGTCAATGCCGACCGCTGGACACGCCGGCCCTGAGGCTGCCTACAGCCGATCGACCGGCTTGAAGGTCCCGTCCTTCTGAATCACGGTCAAAAACACCTTTGGCGGCGTATCGATTGCATGCGCTCCGACGGTGACGATACTGCCGCTGATGTCGAAGCGGCCGACATCGTTGATCACGCGCAAGAGGCCCGCCCGTGTCGGATTGGGGCCGGTCTTCTCCAGCGCCGCGGCGGCAAGGCGGCCGGACAGATAGCCTTCGAGCGACACGAAGTCCGGCGGCAGCGTCGGATCATACGCCTTCTGCGCCGCCTGATAATCGGCGACGAGCCTCAGCGTGCGATCCCAGGGAAATGGGACGACCTGCGAGACGATGACGCCTTCGCCTTCCGCGCCGAGCTCCCGCGCCAGCGCATTGGCGCCGACGAAGGAGATGTTGACGAAGGTCGGATAGAAGCCGTTGCGGTGCGCGCGCTTGATGAATTCGGCGCAGGGGCCATAGGTGCCGACCATGACGATGGCTTCCGGCTCGGCGCGCCTCAACATCCGCCAGGCCGAGCCGACCGCGCGGGTGTTGCGCTCGAAGGTGCCTTCGGCAGCGAGCTCGAGGCCGCGCTTTGCGAGCGCGCTCTTCACGCCGGCGAGACCGTCGCGGCCGAAGGCGTCGTCCTGGTAGAAGATGCCGATGCGGGTGAACTTGCGATCCTCGGTGAGGTGCTTGATCCACGCCTCGGCCTCGGCGCCGTAGCTAGCGCGAATGTTCACGACGTTCGGCAGCTCGAGGTCGCGCAGGAATTCGGCGCCGGTGAACGGGCCGATGAAGGGAACGTTCCTGGCGCTGGTGATCGGAATGGTGGCCATCGCTGTCGGCGTTCCCACCGCGCCGATCAGCGCGAACACCTTGTCGTCCTCGATCAGCCGCAGCGTCTGCACCACCGAACGGTCGGGATCGTAGCCGTCGTCGCGGCTGAGCAATTGCAGCCTGCGGCCGTGTACGCCACCCCTGGCATTGATCTCGGTGAACGCGGCGACGATGCCTTGTCGCATGCGCTGTCCGAGCGCCGACGAGGGGCCCTCGAGCGCGGCCGCCTGGCCGAAGAGGATCGCATCTGCGCTGACGCCGGCCTCATCGCCCCTGGCTGCGGGCGCGAGCGCGGCCAGCAGCACGACGATGAGGGCGACGCAGGTTGCTGCTCGCGATCGTTTCATGAAGACGGTTGCCGGATGCTGGAAGAATTGCAGGAACGATAGTGCGGGCAGCTGAACAGCTCGCTAACCCCCTTGCAAGGACGCTCCGTAAGACTGCGGGGAAAAGCTGCAACTTACGACCGGAATGGACCGACTTGCGGATCAATCGTTAACTAAGCCGCGCAATGCGGGACGTCCGGCTTGCGAAATTGTGCACTTCTTAACTCCGTTCCTTGTCCGATCGTTGCCTCGGCGGCTCAACCAGAGGTGCGATCCGCCGCGCGGCAAGGGGACTGCGGATCAAGATGGGCGATCACGATCAGAATGATCAGGATCGGAAGCGCATGACTGGACGGTGGCGTTCCGCGCCGCTGTTGGGGCTCTATCGTCCTGCGCTGGTCGCGGCCTGCGTCGGCCTTTTGTTCTCGCTGGTCGGCGCGGCCGCCGTGTCGAGATGGGAGGACCGCGTCAACAAGGTCGAGTTCGACAGCGCCGCCGAGACTGAATCCATCGTCATGCAGAATGGCATGAACGAATACATCAGCAGGCTCCTGGCTCTGCGCACCCTGTTCGAATCGGCCAACGAGGAAATCACGCGCAGCGAGTTCGAGACCTTCAGCGGCCGGCTGTTCGAACGCCATCCGGGCATGCTGCGCATCGCCTGGCTGCCGCGCGTCGATCGCAAGGAGCGTGCCGAATACGAGGCCGCGGCGGTGTCCGACGGCGTATCCGGCTATCGCATCAAGTCGCTCCAGGGCCAAGGACATGATCAGGGCTTTGCGACGGCGCCGCAGAGCGATGAGTACTTTCCGGTCTTCTATTCGACGCAGCCGAAGACGTCGGCCGTCTACGGCATGGACTACGCGACCGTTCCGGACCGCCGCGCGGCGCTCGAGCGCGCACGGGACAACGATCGAATCGCCGCGCTTCGGACCGAGCTCTATGGTCCGAAAGAGGGCGGCCAACAGCCGAACGTCCTCGTCGTGGTGCCGGTCTATGCCAAGGGCACCTCGCGCGAGACGGTTGCTGATCGGCGCCGCAATCTTGCGGGTTTCGTCGTCGGCATCTTCGACCTGCCGCTGTTGCTGCAATCGATCCGGGCCACGACCGCGGCAAGTCCGGCAATCAGCGTCAATGTCTATCCGCCGTTCTCGGGGCGGATCGTCAGCCTTGAGCGGTCGATGCCGGATTTCTCGTCCGCTCCCGCCGCGCCGCAGTCGATGCGCGATGTCGCGCGCGGCGTGCACTGGTCGGGGATACTCAGGATCGGCGATAGCGATTGGCAGGTCCGTGCCATCCCGACGGCCGGAGGCACGCTGGAGACGTCGTACGACCGCGCGCTCACGGTGCTGATCGTCGGCATGCTGCTGACGCTGTCGCTTGCCACCTATATCGTGCTCGCAAGCCGCAACGCCCGGCGGCTGTCGCTGGCGAACCGCCGGGTGCTGGAGCTCGCCCAGACCGACATCCTGACAGGCTTGCCGAATCGCGCGTTCTTTCTCGCACAGCTGGACGAGATCAACCGTCAGTTGGAGGAGAGCGGATTGACCTTCTCGATCCTGATGCTCGACCTCGACCGTTTCAAGAACGTCAACGACTCCCTTGGTCACGGGGCCGGCGACTTGCTGCTGCGGCAGGTGGCGCAGCGCCTGAAATCGGCGCTGCGGGAGAGCGACGTGCTGGCGCGGCTCGGCGGTGACGAATTCGCGATCATCCAGGAGGGCTGCGAGGATCAGCGGGTCTGCTCCACCGAACTCGCCGCGCGCATCGCCAAGCTGGTGGCCGAGCCGTTCCTGCTGCCCGGACATCGCGTGGAGATCGGCACCAGCATCGGCATCGCGATCGCGCCGGAGCACGGCCGCGACCAGGAGCAGCTATTGAAGAAGGCCGACCTTGCGCTGTACCGCTCGAAATCGGCGGGCCGCAACTGCTTCACCGTCTACGATGAGGCGATGTCGGCCGAGCTCGTGGCGCGCAACACGCTGGAAGGCGACTTACGCGATGCCATTGCGCGCTGCCAGCTCGAGCTGCACTATCAGCCATTCGTCGACGTCATCGGCGGCGGGTGTCGCGGATTCGAGGCGCTGGTGCGCTGGCGGCATCCGAGCCGGGGCTTGATTCCGCCGGACCAGTTCGTTCCGCTCGCGGAAGAGACCGGGCTGATCGTGCCGCTCGGCGAATGGGTGTTGCGGCGCGCCTGTGCGGATGCCGCGACCTGGCCCGCGGAGCTGATGGTCGCCGTGAACCTGTCTCCGATCCAGTTCAAGGAAGCCGAGCTGTTCGAGGTGATCTCTGCGGCGCTGAGGGATTCCGGTCTGCCGCCAGAGCGTCTCGAGATCGAGATCACCGAGTCGGTCCTCCTGGAGCGCGGCGTGGAGAACCTCGCCTTCATGGAGCGGCTCAAGAGCATCGGCGTCGAGCTCGCACTCGATGATTTCGGCACCGGCTATTCGTCGCTCAGCTATCTGACGGCGTTCCCGTTCGACAAGATCAAGATCGACAAGTCCTTCATCCGCAACCTGACGCATCAGCCGCGCAGCTCGGCCATCATCTCCTCGATCGTGACGCTGGCGCGTGGACTGGACATGTCGGTCACCGCGGAGGGCATCGAGACCCCTGAGGAGTTCGAGCGGCTGACCGCGCTCGGCGTCAATTTCGCGCAAGGCTATCTGCTCGGACGCCCGCAGCCGGTCGACCGAATTGAGTTCGGTGCGTCCGTCCAACCTTCGCGGCGCGACGCCGCCTGAACGCAACGGGCATGCGCGAAAAGCGCTTGACCCTGGCATCCCCAGATGCTCGGAAAGATCGTCCAGGGATGAAACAAACACAACATGCGGCTTCCGTTCTTCTACGGCTGGATCGTGGTCGCCGTGACCTTCGTCACCATGGCGATCGGCGTCAACGCGCGCACGGCCTTCTCGCTGTTCTTTCCGCCGATCATCTCCGAATTCGGCTGGGAGCGCGGCGTCACGGCGGGCGCCTTCTCGTTCGGCTTCGTGGCGTCGAGCGTCGTCAGCCCGCTGATCGGCCGGCTGATGGACCGGGCCGGTCCCCGCGCGGTGATGGAGCTTGGCGTTGCGCTGATGTGTGGCGGAATGCTGCTCGCGCCGCTCACCAGTCAGCCCTGGCATCTCTATGTGACCCTCGGCGTCATGGTCGGCGCCGGCAGCGTCTGCCTCGGTTATTCCGGCCAATCGCTGTTCCTGCCGAACTGGTTCATCCGCACGCGTGGCTTTGCCATCGGCATCGCTTTTGCCGGCGTCGGCATCGGCTCGGTGAGCTTGCTGCCATGGGTGCAGCATCTGATCGAGCAGACCGGCTGGCGCACCGCCTGCACCGCGATGGGCCTGCTCATCCTGATCGTGCTGGCGCCGATCAATCTGTTCCTGCGCAAGCGGCCCGAAGACATCGGCCTTCGACCTGACGGCGATGTAGCGCCGGCCGCGGGGGCGGCAAAGCCTGTCTCCAACGTTGTCGATCCGGCCTGGGCCGGCACCGACTGGACGCTCAGGCGCGCGCTCGCAACCGCGCGCTTCTGGTGGATCGCACTCGGCTATTTCTGCGGCCTGTACATCTGGTACGCCGTGCAGGTGCACCAGACCAAATTCCTGCTCGACATCGGCTTCAGCGCGAACGTCGCGGTATGGGCGCTCGGCATCGTCAGCTTGCTCGGAATTCCCGGCCAGATCCTGCTCGGCCATCTCTCCGACCGGGTCGGGCGGGAATGGATCTGGGCGGCGAGCTGCGCAGGATTCGCGATCTGTTTCGCGGCGTTGATCGCCCTGAAGTTCGAGCCCTCGCTGTGGCTCGTCTACCTGATGGTGTTCACGCAAGGCGCGCTCGGCTACGGCCTCACCTCGATCATGGGCGCGGTGGTGTTCGAGATATTCCAGGGCAGGCACCAGGGCAGCATCTTCGGCACGATCATGCTCGCGGCGCTCGCCGGCGGCGCGGCCGGTCCGTGGCTGACCGGGGTCCTCTACGATCGCACCGGCGACTACACGCTGGCGTTCGCCATCGCCATCGTGGTGAGCGGATTGTCGGCGCTTGCGATCTGGCAGGCGGCGCCGCGCAAGGTGCGGGCCGTGGCCGGCCGCCTGCACAAGATTCACGCGGGACCCGGCGCGGAATGAGTTCCGCACGCATCGTATTGCAGCCGTCGCTTTCGCGGAATGTTAATCATGTCGCGCCTTGGCGGGAGGCCATCCGGTTGCAAAAACGTCTTGGACACCATCGGAGCATTAGCTTCGGACCGATTGTCGCATCTTCACGATGCCTCCGGGTCAACGATGTCTGCCTCCGACTGCCTTGTGACCGAAACTCCGGACGTCCTACGGGCCGCGCTCGAGCGTGCTGACGATGGCGTCGTCATCCTCGACAGCGCGCACCGCATCACCCATTTCAACACCGCTGCCGAGCGGATCTGGAAGCTCGCGCGCGCGGACGTGCTCGGCCGCGATGCGGCCGCTCTCTCCCTGACGTGCCTTCAGGCAGATCCGGTCGTGGACTTCCGCGACGAGATCAGCCTGGTGCGCCGCGACGGCAGCCGGATCAAGGCGGCCATATCGCTCGCGTCGATCGTGGCCGAAGGGGCCATCCATCTCATCGTGTTCGCGCGCGACGTCACCGCCGAGGCCGAACGCCGCGTCCGTATCGGCCTGCTCAACGCCGTCTCCGACCAGACCAACCGCGTGGTGATCATCACCGACACCGACCAGGACATCCGCTATGTCAATTCGACCTTCACCAGGCTGTTTGGCTACACCAGCGCGCAAGCCGAGGGACGCCGCGCGGCCGAGCTGATTGCCGGCAGTCACACCAACCGCAAGGCAGTCAGTAAGCTCGTCGAGCGTCTCATGCATGGCGGTCGGCGCGGCGAGGTCGAGACGCTCGTCTACGACAAGGACGGCGAGGAGATCTGGGTGTGCGCCAGGATCGACGCCTTTCGCGACACGAAGGGGCGCGTCAAGCACTTCTTCGCCCTGCTCGAGGACATCACCGAAACCCGGCAGCTGCGCTCGCTTCAGCAGCTCATCATGAGCGCGCTCGCCGACGAGGTTCCGATCACCGAGATTGCCGACCGGCTCTGCCGCCGGGTCGAGCAGATCGCGCCCGATGTCGTCTGCTCGCTGCTGCATGTCGATTCCGCCGGCCTCGTTCATCCGCTCGGTGGTCCGAGCCTGCCCGAGGATTATTCCCGCGCACTCGACGGTATCGCGATCGGCCCCGATGTGGGCTCCTGCGGAACAGCCGCCTTCTACGGAAGGCCGGTGCTGGCGATCGATCTCGACACCGATCCGCGCTGGCAGCCCTACAAGACGCGTCCGCTTCAAGTGGGCTTGCGCGCATGCTGGTCGACGCCGATCAAGGCCAAGGACGGCCGGGTCATCGCCACCTTCGCCTTCTACTTCCGTCAGTCGCGCGCGCCGAGCAACTGGCACCGGCGGATCGTCGATGCCTGCGTCGACCTCGGCGCCTTCGCGATCGAGCGCAAGGAGGCGCGCGCCGAGATCGCGCGGCTCGCCTATCACGACATTCTCACCGGCCTGCCGAACCGCGCGCAGTTGCGGCACCTGATCACCATGGCGATCGACGCCTGTCCGACCGGCGGCCATGTCGCGCTCGCCTTTCTCGACGTCGATCACTTCAAGGACGTCAACGACACGCTGGGGCACGCCGCGGGCGACGAGCTCCTGGTCCAGCTCGCGCAGCGCCTGCGCGAGCAGATCGGACCCGAGGACATGCTGGGCCGGCTGGGCGGCGACGAATTCGTCATCCTGCTGCCCAATCGCAACGCGGAGAGCGCCGCGCGCGTTGCGGGACAGATCACAGATGCGCTGTCGGCGCCTTTGCGGCTCGGATCCAAGCCGATGCAGATGTCGGCCAGCATCGGCATCAGCCTCTATCCCGATCACGCCACCGACATCGACACGCTGATGCAGCAGGCCGATGCTGCCATGTACATGGCCAAGCAGGCGGGTCGTTCGACGCACCGTCTGTTCAGCGCCGAGATGAACGGGCTCGCCGAGCAGCGGCTGGCCCTCATCGCGGCGCTGCGCCGCGCCCCTACGCTCTATTTCACTATCTCAGCCAGGGCTCCGCGACCCTTGCGCTCGGACAAGGACAGGAAATCCAGATGACTGAGGGCGACTTTGTCGTCATCACGCGCGGAGAGCCCCATGTGTTTTATTCGGATCGCCGGGCCAAGCCTTTGCGGATTATGGATATCGATCGGTCGTCGCCACGTCTTGGCGTCGTTCGTCACGGCAGCCGTGCAAAGCCGCTCTCGACCATGATCTGCGGCAATTTCACAGTGTCACGGCCGCTGTTTGGCAGCGTGCTGGAGTTACTTCCGCCCGTGCTCTTGCTGAAGCCGACGGCGGACCGTAGGTGGCTTGAAGCAATCCTGCGCCGCATGGTCAGCGAGTCCGCGCTCGAACGTCCTGGCCAGCGCGTCGCGCTTTCGCGACTGACGGAAGTGCTCTTTGTCGAGGTGCTCCGAAGCTGGATTGCGTCTCTCAGTCCCGGACAAGGCGGCTGGCTTGGGGCCATCTCTGACCCACATATCGGACCGGCGCTCAAGCTCATTCACGAAAATCCGGAGCTTCCCTGGACCCTGAGCGATCTTGGCCAGCGCGTTGGGCTCGGCCGCTCGGTATTTTCGGCGCGCTTTACCAAGCTCGTCGGCCAGTCCATGCACCGCTATGTGATCGAACGCCGAATGGCGGAAGCGGCGTTCCTGCTGGAAACCAGCGATGAGCCCATCGCACGTATCGCCAGCAAGGTTGGTTACGAGACAGCGGCGGCGTTTTCGAAGTTATTCCATCGACATCACGGCGTATCGCCCGGCCGGTACCGAATATCCCGTCGCTCTGACAGCGGCGAAAGGCAAGGGGACTTTCAGGAAGCAGCGGTCGCCGATTAGGTTTGAAGCGGCCAACTACGGCAGGTCCGCTTACGGCCCTGGCTGTGTGAAAAGTCGCGAGTCGGCTACGATTCCTCCGTTTCCTGATGGGGGATGCGGATGGGACGTTTCGTTGAAGGCGCGGATAGATCCCAGCTGACGCTCTTGCCGGAATGCCTGGAGGATTGGGTAAGCGAGGACAACGCCGTTTATGTCATCGATGCCTTTGTCGAGGCGCTCGACCTACATGGAATGGGATTCGAACGTGTGATCGCCAAGGAGACGGGCCGGCCCTCCTACCATCCGGCAGTCCTCCTGAAGCTGTACATCTACGGTTATCTCAATCGGGTGCAATCCAGCCGGCGCCTGGAACGCGA
>NZ_AUFA01000049.1:0-45140 GCF_000426265.1 Bradyrhizobium sp. Cp5.3
TCTACTACTTCACGCTGGTCGTCACGCTGGCGATCTACCTGTTCTCGGTGAACCTGTTGCGCTCCCGCTCGGGCCGCGCCTTCATGGCGATCCGCGACAACGAGATCGCCGCCTCCGCGATGGGCGTCAACGTCGCGCTCTACAAGACCCTCGCCTTCGGCGTCTCCGCCGGCATCACCGGCGTCGCCGGCGGCCTCAGCGCGATCGCGGTGCAGTTCGTGGCACCGGACAGCTTCACCATCACGCTCGCCATCCAGCTGTTCCTCGGCATGGTCGTCGGCGGCGTCGGCTGGCTGCCAGGCTCGATCGTCGGCGCCGCCTTCATCATCTTCGTGCCGAACCTCGCCGAGGGCATCTCCAAGGGCCTCTCCGGCGCCGTGTTCGGCGTGCTCCTGTTCCTCGTCATCTACCTCGTGCCGCACGGCGCAAGGCAGGTCGCGATCATAGGCCAGCAGCTCGCCGGCAAGCTCAGAAAGAACTGAAGATACTCAATGAAGGAGACCAAATTGCTTCCTGGACGAACACTACGAACCGCCGCGCTGGTCACGGCAACGGCGGTCATGACTCTCACCTCCGGCGCAGCACTCGCCCAAAAGAAATACGATACCGGCGCGACCGACACTGAGATCAAGATCGGCAACATCATGCCGTACAGCGGTCCGGCGTCGGCCTATGGCATCATCGGCAAGACCGAAGAAGCCTATTTCAAGATGATCAACGACAAGGGCGGCATCAACGGCCGCAAGATCAATTTCATCACCTATGACGACGCCTATTCGCCGCCGAAGGCCGTCGAGCAGGTGCGCAAGCTCGTCGAGAGCGACGAGGTGCTGGCCGTCTACAATCCGCTCGGCACGCCGTCGAACACCGCGATCCAGAAATACCTGAACGCCAAGAAGATCCCGCAGCTCTTCGTCGCGACCGGCGCCACCAAGTGGAACGATCCGAAGAACTTCCCCTGGACCATGGGCTGGCAGCCCTCGTACCAGAGCGAGGCGCAGATCTACGCGAAATGGCTGATGAAGGAGAAGCCTGACGCCAAGATCGCGATCCTCTATCAGAACGACGATTTCGGCAAAGACTACCTCAAGGGCACCAAGGACGGACTCGGTGCCAAGGCCTCGTCCATGATCATGATGGAAGAGAGCTATGAGGTCTCCGAGCCGTCGGTCGACGGTCACATCGTCAAGATCAAGGCCGCCAATCCCGACGTGCTGCTGATCTATGCGACGCCGAAGTTCGCTGCCCAGACCATCAAGAAGACCGCCGAGCTTGGCTGGAAGCCGCTCCAGATCCTCACCAACGTGTCGATCTCGGTCGGCAGCGTCATGAAGCCGGCCGGCTTCGAGAATGGGCAGGGCGTGCTGTCGGCGGCCTATGCCAAGGATTCCACCGACCCGCAGTGGAACAACGACCCCGGCATGAAGAAGTGGAACGAGTTCGTCGACAAGTACATGCCGGGCGCCGACAAGACCGACACCGGCATGGTCTACGGCTATGGCGCGGCGCAGACGCTGGCCAAGGTCCTGGAAATGTGCGGTGACGATCTGACCCGCGCCAACCTCATGAAGCAGGCAGCTTCCTTGAAGGATTTCGCGCCGGACACCCTCCTGCCCGGCGTCAAGATCAACACCAGCGCGACCGATTTCGCGCCGATTTCCCAGCTCCAGATGCAGCGCTTCAAGGGCGAGAAGTGGGAACTCTTCGGCGAGATCATCAGCGGCGACGTCGCATCCGATTAAGGCGCTGACGCAACGTTCGGCCTTCACGAGCCCCCGCGAGCGATCGCGGGGGCTTTTTGTTGACGTCAGGCCCCAATCTTGTTCAATGCGACGCCGATCCAACCGGGGTGGGAGAACAATGACTGCCGTACGTTTTCAGGTTGCGGCCGTTTCGGCCGTGGTCGCGTTGTGCACTGCGATGAGCAGCCCGGCTCTGGCGCAAAAGAAATACGATAGCGGCGCTTCCGATACCGAGATCAAGATCGGCAATATCATGCCCTATAGCGGCCCGGCCTCGGCCTATGCCGTGATCGGCAGGACCGAGCAGGCCTATTTCGACAAGATCAACGCCGAGGGCGGCATCAACGGCCGCAAGATCAAGTTCATCTCCTACGACGATGCCTACTCGCCGCCGAAGACGGTGGAGCAGGCGCGCAAGCTGGTCGAGAGCGACGGTGTGCTGCTGATCTTCGGCTCGCTCGGCACCTCCACCAACGGCGCCATCCGCAAATACATGAACGAGAAGCAGGTGCCGCAATTGTTCGTGGCGAGCGGCGCCTCCAAATGGAACGATCCCAAGCAATATCCCTGGACCATGGGATGGCAGCCGAGCTACGTGAGCGAAGCGCGCATCTACGCCAAGTACATCATGAAGGAGAAGCCGGACGCGAAGATCGGCGTGCTCTACCAGAACGATGATTTCGGCAAGGACTATCTGAAGGGGCTGCACGACGGCCTCGGCGCCAAGGCATCGATGATCGTGCTGGAGGAGGCCTACGACACGTCGGAGCCGGCGGTCGACGAGCACGTCGTCAAGCTGAAGGCTGCGGGCGCCGACGTCCTCATCAGTATCACCACGCCGAAATTCGCGGCGCAGGCGATCAAGAAGGCGGCCGAGACCAACTGGCATCCGATGCACATCATTTCCAACGTCTCGGCGTCGGTTGGCGGCGTGCTCGAGCCGGCGGGTCTCGAGATCTCGCAGGGCATTCTGTCGGCAGCCTACGCCAAGGACGGCTCCGACCCGCAGTGGAACGGCGATGAGGGCATGAAGAGGTTCTACAACTTCCTCGCAAAGTTTGCCCCGAAGGCGAACAAGCTCGATGCGGGCGTCGTGTTCGGCTATGGCGCGGCACAGACCATGGTGAAAGTGCTGCAGATGTGCGGCGACGACCTGACGCGCGAGAACATCATGAAGCAGGCGGCGAGCCTGAAGGATTTCGAGCCCGACACGCTCCTGCCCGGCATCAAGATCAACACTGCGCCGGACAATTTTGCCCCGATCGAGCAGCTCCAGATGATGCGGTTCAAGGGCAAGGCGTGGGAGCTGTTCGGCGACGTCATCTCCAGCGAATTGAGCCACTAGGGCGCGCAACTCAAAATCGATCTCGCGGTATCTGGCAACTCAGGACAGCCGCTTTGACCGCGGCGTCTTCTCGCAGTTGCAACCGGGCTTCCGCGGCGGGTTGACCATCGCCGGTGACTACTAAAGGAGCAGCCCCTGCGGCGTCGTCGCAGGGGCTTTTTCTTGAAGGCGTCAACCAAATCGTATTGAATTGCGGCAGCGTTGCCAAAAAGGCTCGAGACAAGAAAAGGAACGCACACACACCAAGAAAATAGGGAGATAGGAATGCCCGCTGTCACCGGCAAACTTGCGGCCGCGTCACTGGCGCTTGCGCTCATTGCGGCCTCGGCCTCCACCGCATCGGCGCAGAAGAAATACGATACCGGCGCGACCGATACCGAGATCAAGATCGGCAACATCATGCCCTACAGCGGACCGGCTTCCGCGTACGGCATCATCGGCCGCACCGAGGCCGCCTATTTCAAGAAGATCAACGACGAAGGCGGCATCAACGGCCGCAAGATCAACTACATCAGCTACGACGATGCCTATTCGCCGCCGAAGACGGTGGAGCAGGCGCGCAAGCTGGTCGAGAGCGACGAAGTGCTGTTCATCTTCAACTCGCTCGGCACGCCGCCGAACTCGGCGATCCACAAATACATGAACTCGAAGAAGGTGCCGCAGCTCTTCGTTGCGACGGGCGCCACCAAGTGGAACGACCCGCAGAACTTCCCCTGGACCATGGGCTGGCAGCCCAACTATCAGAGCGAGACGCAGATCTATGCGAAGTGGCTGCTCAAGAACAAGCCGGATGCCAAGATCGCCGTGCTCTACCAGAACGACGATTACGGCAAGGACTATCTGAAGGGTCTGAAGGACGGCCTCGGCTCCAAGGCCTCGTCGATGATCGTCGCGGAGGAGAGCTATGAGACCTCCGAGCCGACCATCGACAACCATATCGTCAAGCTGAAGTCGACCGGCGCCGACGTCTTCATGAACATCACGACGCCGAAGTTCGCGGCGCAGGCGATCAAGAAGAACGCCGAGATCGGCTGGAAGCCGCTACACTTCCTCAACAACGTCTCGGCCTCGGTCGGCAGCGTGATGAAGCCCGCCGGCTTCGAGAACGGCCAGGACATCATCTCCGCCGACTATCTGAAGGACGTCTCGGATCCGGAATGGGCCAACGATCCCGGCATGAAGGATTTTCTGGCCTTCATGACCAAATATTTCCCCGAGGGCGACAAGCTCGATAAGGGCACGATCGTCGGCTACGCCGTGGCGCAGACGCTGGTGCAGGTCTTGAAGCAGTGCGGCGACAATCTCACGCGCGAGAACGTCATGAAGCAGGCCGCCAGCCTGAAGGACTTCCGCACCGAAGCGCTGCTACCCGGCGTTCAGATCAACACGTCTGCGACCGACTTCGCGCCGATCAGCCAGCTCCGGCTCGAGAAGTTCAAGGGTGAGCGGTGGGAGCTGTTCGGCGACGTGATCAGCGCCGACGTCGGCGGCTGACCCTCCGAACGGCGCGACGGCAGAAGCCCCCTGCGGGACTATCGCAGGGGGCTTTCGATTTCTGCGCGGATTATCATCACGCGATTGCACAATCGAATGATTGCAAAGCCTGCTTACCCTTTCCCGCCCGATGCGCTAGGCAGGTACTATGGCGAGCGGCACGCGCGCTCGCCGGTCACTCCACTCCGCGAAGGCCTCGCCAATGACCGACCGACGTCCTCTTCTCCGCGCGCTCTACGATGCTGCTGTTGCCGCGGCCCATCCCGACGTGGTGCTGGCGCCGCATCTGCGGCCCGTCCCCAAGGGACGTGTGATCTGCCTTGCCGCCGGCAAGGGCGCAGGCGCGATGGCCGCGGCCGCGGAGCGGCATTATCTCGACGAGCTCAATCTTGCATCGGAGCGGCTGGTCGGCATCGCCACCACCCGCCACGGCTATGGCGTGCCGACGCGTCGCATTCGTGTGGTCGAGGCAGGCCATCCCGTGCCCGACGAGGCCGGCCTGAAGGGCGCCGCCGATACGCTCGCACTCGCAGCGCAAGCCGGGCCCGACGATCTCCTGCTGGTGCTGCTCACTGGCGGCGGCTCGGCGAACTGGATCGCGCCGGTGGAGGGGATCAGCTTCGCGCAGAAGCAGGCGGTCAACAAGGCGCTGCTGCGCTCGGGCGCGCCGATCGGCGAGATGAACACGGTGCGCAAGCATCTCTCTCGCATCAAGGGCGGCCGGCTTGCGCGCGCCGGCAGGAATGCCGCCGAGATCGTCACGCTCGCGATCTCCGACGTGCCGCATGACGATCCCTCCGCGATTGCATCCGGTCCCACGGTGCCGGACCCGACCACGCTCGCGGATGCGCGCGCCATCGTGGCGAAGTATGGACTTGTGATCGACGACGCCGTGCGCCGCGCGCTCGACGATGCCGGCAATGAAAGCTGCAAGCCGGGCGATGCCGCCTTCGCGCGCGCGCATTTCGGGCTGATCGCGCGTCCGAAGCAATCGCTCGACGCCGCGGTGAAGCTCGCGAAAGAGGCGGGCTATGAGACGATCGATCTCGGCGCCGATCTCGAGGGCGAGGCGCGCGAGGTCGCGGCCGATCACGCCAAGCTCGCGCTGCAGGCCCGCGCGGCCGGCAAGCGCGTCGCGATCCTCTCCGGCGGCGAGCTCACGGTGACCGTGCGCGGCAACGGGCGCGGCGGGCCGAACCAGGAATACGCGCTGGCGCTTGCCGATCTCCTGAAGGACACGACCGGCATCGCGGCGCTGGCCGGCGACACCGACGGCGCCGATGGCGGCGCCGGTAACCCCACTGATCCGGCCGGCGCTCTGATCGATGCGGCGACGTTCGCGAAAATGAAAGCGCTGGGCCTTGAGCCGCAGGCCTATCTCGCCAACAACGATGCCTCAGCATTCTTTGAGGCCACCGGCGACCTCTTGCTGCCGGGCCCCACGCTGACCAACGTCAACGACATCCGCGTGATTTTGGTGGATTGAAGTTCCGGCCTCTCCACCGTCATGGCCGGGCCAGTCTAACCCCGATGGAGCTGTCATGCCCCGCGAAGGCGGGGAATCCAGTACGCCGCGGCCTCTCCGTATCCACTGCGGCCTCTGGAATACTGGATCGCCCCGATCATGTCGGGCGATGACAGCTGAGAATGGGGATCGCGCTTGCCACAAGCCTGCTTGTCCGCCGGCCGGACAGGACCGCCGCTTCAAAACTCGTTGGCGATCTTCGAGAGCATCGCGATCAGGGCCTCGCGATTGGCGGTCCCGAGCAGGTCGTTCAGCCGGGCCTCATGCTTGCTCGCGACCAGCTTCTTGGCGCGGGCCAGCACAGCCTTGCCCTTGTCGGTCAGCACAAGGATGTGCGAGCGGCGGTCGTTGGTCGAGCGGATCCGCGCGCAGAGGTCGCGGCTCTCGAGATTGTCGAGCATGGCCACGAAGTTCGGGCGGAGGATGCCGAGGGTGGAGGCGATCTCGGTCTGATTGCGCCCCGGATTCCTCTCGACCAGCAGCAGCACGGAGAACTGGGCCGGGGTCAGCTGCAGCGAGGCGACGCAGCGCAGGAAGTTCTCGAACACCTTGAGCTGGGCGCGCTTCAACACGTAGCCGAGCTGCTCGGAGAGCTCGCCGAGCTGAAGGGCCTCGGCGAGGGCCTCGGGCGGGTCCTTGCGGCCCTTGGTCGCCTCCGCAGCCTTTTCAGCCGATTTTTCAGCGGTTTTTGAAACGGTCATCGCCTCGTGCTCGCAATCCCGCTAAAATTCGGGGGTGGGTCGTGTGTCGCCCTTGAGATTATATTTGATAATTGTTATGAACCATATCAAATATCGTCAGCGTTTTTCAATGGCTGTGAGCGGACCGTCCACCGGAATCGGGGGGCCGGGTCCGGATCTTTAGGGGGAGCGTCCGGTCTTGAACACCACCATAATGCTGTTCCTGCTGCAGGACGGCATCACCAATGGCGCGATCTATGCGCTGCTCGGATTGGCGCTGGTGCTGGTGTTCGCCGTCACCCGCGTCATTCTGATCCCGCAGGGCGAGTTCGTCACGTATGGCGCGCTGACCTATGCCTCGCTCGCCTCGGGCCAGATGCCGGGCACGGCCAGGCTCGCGCTTGCCATGGGGTTCGTCGCCTTCGTCCTCGACCTCGTTGTCGCGCGCAAGTCGCTGCATGGGCGGCTGATCGCACGGACCTTCCTCACCAACATCGTGCTGCCGGGCATCGTGCTGGCGGTCACGCTCTACTTCGCCGGCCAGAAGCCGCCGGTCGCGGTCGCAATGGCGCTCTCGCTGGTGATCGTCGCGCTGATCGGCCTGTCGCTCTATCGCATCGTGTTCCAGCCGCTCGCCCATACCTCCGTGCTGGTGCTGCTGATCGCCTCCGTCGGCGTCCACCTCGCACTCCAGGGCCTGGGGCTTCTGTTCTTCGGCGCCGAAGGCCAGCGCGGACCTGCCGTGCTGTCCGCCGCGTTCACCGCGGGCTCGCTGCGCTTCACCGGCCAGAGCATCACGGTCTACGGCATTACCATCGCCTTCATCGTCGGCCTGTGGCTGTTCTTCGGCCTGACGCTCTACGGCAAGGCGCTGCGCGCGACCGCCGTCAACCGGCTCGGTGCGCGGCTCGTCGGCATCCGCACCACGCTGTCGGGACAGATCGCCTTCCTGCTGGCCTCCGTCATCGGCGCGCTCTCCGGCATACTCATCGTCCCGATCACGACGCTCTATTACGACAGCGGCTTCCTGATCGGCCTCAAAGGCTTCGTCGCTGCGATCATCGGCGGCCTCGTCAGCTATCCGCTCACGGCTGGCGCGGCCCTCGTGGTCGGCATCGTCGAGGCGTTCTCGTCCTTCTATGCGAGCAATTACAAGGAGGTCATCGTCTTCATGCTCTTGATCCCGGTGCTGCTGCTGCGCTCGCTCGCAGCTCCCGCGGTCGAGGAAGAGAAGGACTGACGCGCGATGCAGACCCGGCTTCCTATCCTTTTCTTCGCGCTTCTCATGGCGGCGATCCCGTTCATTCCCGGCGTGCCGCCGTTCTGGATCGTGCTGCTCGACAATATCGGCCTCGCGGCGCTGGTCGCGATGGGCCTCGTGCTGCTCACCGGCGTCGGCGGCCTCACCTCGTTCGGGCAGGCGGCTTTCGTCGGCTTCGGCGCCTACACCACGGCGGTGCTGTCGACGGCCTACGGCCTGTCGCCGTGGCTGACCCTGCCATTGTCGCTGCTGGTCAGCGGCTTGCTCGCGGTGCTGCTCGGCCTGATCACGGTCCGCCTCTCCGGCCACTACCTGCCGCTCGGCACGCTCGCCTGGGGGCTCGGGCTGTTCTACCTCTTCAGTAAGCTGGAATTCCTGGGGCGCAACGACGGCATATCGGCGATCCCGCCGCTGTCGATCGGCTCGTTCAAGATGCTCGATCCCGGCTCGATCTATTATGCGGTCTGGGTCGCGGTCATCCTCTCCGCGCTGCTCACCATGAACCTCCTGGACTCCCGCACCGGCCGCGCCATCCGCGCGCTTCGGCGCGGCCATGTCGCCGCGGAGGCCTTCGGCGTGCACACGCCGCGCGCAAAGCTCCTGGTCTTCATCCACGCGGCGATGCTCGCCGGTCTTTCGGGCTGGCTCTATGCGCACATGCAGCGCGCGGTGAATCCGACGCCGTTCGGCGCGCAGGCCGGCATCGAGTATCTCTTCATCGCCGTGGTCGGCGGCGCCGGCTATGTCTGGGGTGGCGTGCTCGGCGCGGCAATCGTCGTGATACTGAAAGAGGTGCTGCAGAGCTATCTGCCGCTGATCCTGCCTGGGGCCGGACAGGTCGAGACCATCGTGTTCGGCATCATGCTGGTCGTGCTGCTCCAGCTCGCCCCCGGCGGCGTCTGGCCGTGGCTGATGTCGTTCCTGCCGCAGAAGGCCAATGGCAGAAAGCCGGACACGTCGCTGACCTTGCCGGCACGCGTGCGTGCCTCCGGCGAGGCCGGCGTGCTGCTCCAGGTCGAGAAGGCGCGTAAGCAATTTGGCGGCGTGATCGCCGTCAACAACGTCTCGTTCGACGTCCAGGCCCGCGAGATCGTCGCCCTGATCGGGCCGAACGGCGCGGGGAAGAGCACGACGTTCAACCTCATCACCGGCGTGCTGTCGGCCACTTCCGGCTCGATCTCCGTGCTCGGCAGGAAGGTCGACAGGGCGCCGCCACAGGAGATCGTCAAGCTCGGCATCTCCCGCACCTTCCAGCACGTCAAGCTGGTGCCCGACATGACGGTGCTCGAGAACGTCGCGATCGGCGCGCATCTGCGCGGCCATTCCGGCCCCGTTTCCTCGATGCTGCGGCTCGACCGCACTGACGAGGCGAAGCTGCTGGCCGAAGCCGCGCGCCAGATCGAGCGGGTCGGGCTCGCCGACCAGATGCATCAGCTCGCAGGCTCGCTGTCGCTGGGACAACAGCGCATCGTCGAGATCGCGCGCGCCTTGTGCGTCGATCCGATGCTGCTCCTGCTCGACGAGCCGGCCGCGGGCCTCCGCCACATGGAGAAGCAGCGGCTTGCCGCGCTCCTGCGCGAATTGCGCGACGGCGGCATGAGCGTGCTGCTGGTCGAGCACGACATGGGCTTTGTCATGAATCTCGCCGACCGCATCGTGGTGCTCGACTTCGGCACCAAGATCGCGGAGGGCACGCCCGCCACGATCAAGACCAATCCCGAAGTGATCAAGGCCTATCTCGGAGTGGCGGCATGAGCGCGCTGTTGTCCGTCACCGACGCGCATGTCGCCTACGGCAAGGTCGAGGCCGTGCGCTCGGTCTCGCTCGAGGTCGGCGCGAACGAGATCGTCACTATCGTCGGCGCCAACGGCGCCGGCAAGACCACGCTGCTCTCCGCCATCATGGGCGTCCTGCCGCTGAAGGGACGTGTTGCCTTTGCCGGCCAGGATCTGGCGCGGCTCGACATCGAGGACCGCGTCGCGATCGGCCTTGGCCTCGTGCCGGAGCACCGCGAACTGTTCGTGACCATGAATGTCGAGGACAACCTCGAATTAGGTGCCTTCCGCATCGAGAAGAGCCGGGCGAAGGCTTCGATCGAGCGAGTCTATACGCTGTTTCCACGGCTGAAGGAGCGGCGCAAGCAGCTCGCCGGCACCTTGTCCGGCGGCGAGCAGCAGATGCTCGCCATGGGCCGCGCGCTGATGGGTGAGCCGAAACTCCTGATGCTGGACGAGCCGAGCCTTGGCCTTGCCCCGATCATCGTCGCCGACATCTTCCGCATCGTCACCGAGCTGCGCGCCAGCGGCGTGTCGGTGCTGCTGGTCGAGCAGAATGCGCAGGCCGCGCTGAAGATCGCGGACCATGCCTATGTGATGGAGCTCGGCGAGTTCGTGCTCAGCGGCAAAGCCACCGACATCGCCGCCAACGAACGCGTCGCCGCAAGCTATCTCGGCTTCCAGCACGAAGGCACGAGCGTGTTGTGACTGCCACCCTTCCCTGGAGGGGGAGGGTCGATCGCGCGAAGCGCGAGCGGGGTGGGGTGATCTCTCCGCTCGGGCAGAGTTCGATGCGGAAGCACCGTCACCCTACCCCGCTACGCATTCCGCTTCGCTACATGCGTCGCGACCCACGAGCGAGCTACGCTCGTCTCGGACCCCTCCAGGGGAGGTAACGGAGCGGTTCGTCAAGAGACTCCAGTCGCCGCCGCGGTCCCCTTCAGCGCCGCCACCTCCGCTTCCAGCTCCGCGATCCGCTGATCCCTCGCCGCCAGCGCCGCCGCCACATCCGCTGCATCGAACTTCTGCGGAATATGCTGTGGGCAGTTCGTGTCCCACGCTGCGATCTTGAACACGATCACCTGTTCGGGCCGTGCGCGGTAACCCTTCGGCATCAGCGATTGCGTCAGCGCGTCGTCGTCCTCGACCACGCGGGCCTCGCCCCAGATCTTCACCCGGCGGCGGTGGGCGTAATCCATCACGAAGATGTAGGCCTTGGGATTCTCCGACAGGTTGCCTTGAGTGAGGAACTGCTGGTTGCCGGCGTAGTCGGCGAAGGCGAGCGTCTGCTTGTCCAGCACCTTGAGAAAGCCCTTCGCCCCGCCGCGGTGCTGGATGTAGGGCTGGCCATCCGCCGAGGCGGTGGCGAGATAGAAGCTGTTGGCATCGGCCAGGAACGCCGCCAAGTTCTCGTCGACCTCGGTGCGCCAGCCGCGCTGCTCGGCGCGGGCATAGGCCTCGCGCGAACCCTTTCGAGTCTGGATCGTTTTCACCGCCGGCGTGAAGGCCACGTCGCTGGCATAGGTGCGGGCTGCTGCAGTCATCGGAACATCTCCTGAAATTCCCACCCATTTCGCGTCTTCCAGGGACTAAAGTGGACCTTCTGTCGGCTAAAACAATCAGCCCGCTTGACACTTCATCGTTGCGATATATGCAATAATAGGATGGACCGTCTCGACGCCATGCAGGTCTTCGTCGCCGTCGCGGATCTCAGCGGCTTCGCGCCCGCTGCGCGCAAGCTGCGGCTGTCGCCCTCGGCGGTGACCCGGCAGATCGCAGCGCTGGAGGAGCATCTCGGCGCGCGGCTGTTGCAGAGGACCACGCGGCAGGTGACGCTGACCGACGTCGGCACTCGCTACCTGGAGCGTGCGCGGCGCATCCTCGCCGATGTCGAGGAGGCCGACGGCTCCGCGCGGGAAGAGCGCAACCGGCCGAGCGGACGGCTCGTGGTGTCGGCGCCGGTCGGTTTCGGCCGGCTGCATGTCGGGCCGGTGATGGCGGACTATCTCAAGCGCTATCCCGACGTCGCCTGCGAGCTGCGGCTGTCGGACAATCTGGTCAACCTCGTGGAAGACGCCGTCGACGCCGCGGTGCGGATCGGCCATCTCGCCGATTCCTCGCTGGTGGCGCGCCAGGTCGGCGAGATGCGGCGGATCGTGGTCGGAGCGCCTGCGTATTTCAAGCGCCATGGCGAGCCGAAGACGCCGGAGGCGCTCGCCTCGCACCAGACCATCCAGTTCGGTCCCGCGTCCGAATGGCGCTTCCTGCGCGACGGCCGCGACATCGAGGTTGCACCTCACCCGCGCTTCATCAGCAACAGCGCCGACGCCGCCTTGCAATATGCCGAGGCAGGCGGCGGCGTGACACGCGTGCTGGCCTACCAGGCCGCCGAAGGCCTGAAGCGCGGGCGGCTGAAAATCGTGCTGGCGAAGTACGAGCAGCCGGCCCTGCCGATCCACATCATCTATCCGACCTCGCGGCTGCTCTCGGCCAAGGTGCGCGCGTTCATCGATCTCGTCGTGGAGACGACGGCGTGGAGGTTTGGGTAGCTTGACCCTCTCCGTCATGGCCGGGCTTGTCCCGGCCATCCACGCGTTTCGTGGCATGCGGTGCCAAAGACGTGGATGCCCGGGTCAAGCCCGGGCATGACGACGGAGAGAGCCGGCCTACCCCTTCTTCGGCACCACGCGGAACGTGCCGCTGGCGCGCGCGATCACGGTGTCGTCGGCCTTGATCAGGCTTTGCGCGAAGCAGATCGTGCTGCCGGTCTTGATCACGTCGCTCTCGATCGAAAGCCATTGTCCGATCTCGGCCGCGCCGACGAAATCGACCGACAGCGAGATCGTGACGAACGTGGTGGTCCAGTTCGTCGCCTGCGCGCAGCTATAGCCCATGGCGTTGTCGGCCAGAGCCGCGATCAGCCCGCCATGGATCAGGCCGCGCCCATTGGTGTGCGGCCTTGCCAGCCGGAGGCCGATGATCACGGCCTTGTCGGTCTTCTTGGCGTAGAGCGGCTCCCAGGGCTCGGTGAGCGGGCTCTTGCGGAAATGCGGTTCAAAACCTTCGGGGATGTCGGTGGTCATGTTCGGCTCGCGTGCTGGAGGCGTCAGGCTCCATTGAACGCGATCTCGATGACGGTTTCACCGCCTACAAAGTTTGAAACGGAATTTGCACGGTCGTTTGAAATGCGATGACCGGCGCGTTGCCAAGGCGGTCATCACTCCGAAGCGAGGGCAGGGCAATCGCAACTGCGATGCAGGAGGTCGTCATGCCCGGGCTTGTCCCGGGCATCCACGTTCTTTGTGCCGCATGGCAAGGCGTGGATGGCCGGGACAAGCCCGGCCATAACGATGCGAAGCATCAGCGCCCCGAGAGCCAGCGCATATGCGGTCGCCATGCAAGTGAGGGCAATGGCGAGAAGGATGACCTATCCCGCGCCCGCGCGCTTCTTCTGCCACACGAGGTGGACGGCGCAGGTGCAGCCCGGAGGATGCGAGGCGAGATCGTCCGAAGACACGTCGTTCGCGGGCGTCGCCGCGAATGAGGTCCTGGCCGCATTCTGCTGCGCCGGAATGTAGTTCAACACCGGCGCGAGCCAGCGTTCGACCTCGGCGACCTCCATGCCCTTGCGCGCGGCGTAATCCTCGACCTGATCGCGCTCGATCTTGCCGACGCCGAAATAATAGCTCTCGGGGTTCGCGAAATAGAGCCCGGACACGGAAGGTCCCGGCCACATCGCAAAGCTCTCGGTCAGCTTCACGCCGGCCGTGTTCTCGGCGTCGAGCAGTGCGAACAGCGTCGCCTTCTCGGTGTGATCCGGCTGCGCGGGGTAGCCGGGAGCGGGACGGATGCCCTGGTACTTCTCCAGGATCAGCTCGTCGTTGGACAGCGCCTCGTCCGGAGCATAGGCCCAGAACTCGCGCCGCACGCGGGCATGCATGCGCTCGGCAAAGGCTTCGGCCAGGCGATCGGCGAGCGCCTTGCAGAGGATCGAGGAATAGTCGTCATTGGCCTTCTTGAAGCGGTCGGCAACCGCGTCCTCGCCGATGCCGGCGGTGACGACGAAGCCGCCGACATAATCGGGGACGCTGCCAACAGGTGCGATGAAGTCGGAGAGCGCCGCATTGAAGCGGCCCTCGCGCTTCTCGAGCTGCTGGCGCAGCGTGTGCAGCGTCGCAATCGTCTTGGTCCGGCCCTCGTCGGCGTAGAGCACGATGTCGTCGCCCTGCGCATTCGCCGGCCAGAAGCCGATCGTCGCGCGCGCCCGGAACCATTTTTCCTTGACGATGGTGTCGAGCATCTTGCGCGCATCGTCATAGAGCGAACGCGCGACCTCGCCGACCTTGGCGTCGTCGAGGATGGCGGGGAAACGGCCCGCAAGCTCCCAGGTCTGGAAGAACGGCGTCCAGTCGATGCAGTCGACGAGCTCGGCGAGGTCGTAGTCGTCGAACGTCTTGGTGCCGAGGAAGGTCGGCTTCACCGGCTTCGATGCGGCAAAATCGATCGGCACGCGGTTGGCGCGGGCATCGGCCAGCTTCAGGCGCTTCTTGTCGGCCTGCGCGCGCAGATGCGCCTCGGAGATCTTGGCGTATTCGGCGCGCACCTCGGCGGCGTAAGACGCGCGCTTCTCGGGCGAGAGCAGGGAGGAGGCGACGCCGACGGCGCGGCTGGCGTCGTTGACATGCACCACCGGACCTGCCCGGTAGCTCGGGTCGATCTTCACCGCCGTATGCACGCGGCTCGTGGTGGCGCCGCCGATCAGCAGCGGCAGCTTCAAGCCTTCGCGCTGCAATTCGCCGGCAAAGAACGCCATCTCGTCGAGCGAGGGCGTGATCAGGCCGGACAGGCCGACGATGTCGGCCTTCTCCGCCTTCACGGTCTCGACGATCTTGGCGGCCGGCACCATCACCCCGAGGTCGATGACCTCATAATTGTTGCACTGGAGCACGATGCCGACGATGTTCTTGCCGATGTCGTGGACGTCGCCCTTGACGGTGGCGAGCACGATCTTGCCGGCCGACGAATTGGCGGCGCCGCCGATGCCGCTGGCGAGGTTGCGCGCCTTCTCCTCTTCCATGAACGGCATGAGATAGGCGACCGCCTGCTTCATCACGCGCGCGGATTTGACCACCTGCGGCAGGAACATCTTGCCGTCGCCGAAGAGGTCGCCGACCACGTTCATGCCGGCCATCAGCGGTCCCTCGATGACGTCGAGCGGCCGCGACGAGGCGGCGCGCGCCTCCTCGGTATCCTGCTCGATGAATTCGGTGATGCCGTGCACCAGCGCGTGGGAGAGCCGTTTCTCCACCGGCCATTCGCGCCAGGTCAGATCCGCTTCCTTGCTCTCGGTCTTCTTGCCGCGGAATTTTTCCGCCAGTGCCAGGAGGCGCTCGGACGCGCCGGGATCGCGGTTGAGAACGACGTCCTCGCAGGTCTGGCGCAGCTCCGGATCGATGTCGTCATAGACGATCATCTGCCCGGCATTGACGATGCCCATGTCCATGCCGGCCTTGATGGCATGATACAGGAACACCGAGTGCATGGCCTCGCGCACCGGCTCGTTGCCGCGGAACGAGAAGGACAGGTTGGAGACGCCTCCCGAGATATGCGCACCGGGCAGGTTCTGGCGGATCCAGCGCGTCGCCTCGATGAAGTCGACGCCGTAATTGTTGTGTTCCTCGATGCCGGTCGCGATCGCGAAAATATTCGGATCGAAGATGATGTCTTCCGGCGGGAAGCCGACGCGGTGCACCAGAATGTCGTAGGCGCGTTTGCAGATCTCCGTCTTGCGCGCGAACGTATCGGCCTGGCCGGTCTCGTCGAAAGCCATCACGACGACAGCCGCGCCATGGCGCCGCGCAACTTTCGCTTCGTGAATGAACTTCTCCTCACCTTCCTTCATCGAGATCGAGTTGACGACCGGCTTGCCCTGCACGCATTTCAGGCCGGCCTCGATCACCGAGAATTTCGAGGAATCGACCATCACGGGCACGCGGGCGATGTCGGGCTCGGCGGCGACGAGATTGAGGAAGGTCACCATCGCGGCTTCGGAGTCGAGCAGGCCCTCGTCCATGTTGACGTCGATGATCTGCGCGCCGTTCTCGACCTGGTCGCGCGCGACCTGCAGCGCGGCCGTGTAGTCGCCGGCGGTGATCAGCTTGCGGAAGCGGGCCGAGCCCGTGACGTTGGTGCGCTCGCCGACATTGACGAACGGGATCGCGTCCGTGAGCGCGAACGGCTCGAGGCCGGAGAGCCTCAAGCGCGGTGCGATCTCGGGCACGATGCGCGGCTTGTGCGGGGCCACCGCGGCGGCAATCGCCGCGATATGATCCGGCGTGGTGCCGCAGCAGCCGCCGACGATGTTGACGAGGCCGTCGCGCGCGAACTCGCCGATCAGGCGGGCCATGTAGTCCGGGGTCTCGTCGTACTGGCCGAACTCGTTGGGCAGGCCGGCATTGGGATAAGCACAAACAAGCGTGCCCGCGACGCGGCCGATATCGGCGATATGCGCACGCAGGTCTTCCGCGCCGAGCGCGCAGTTGAAGCCGATGGTGACGGGCTTGGCGTGCCGCACCGAATTCCAGAATGCTTCCGGCATTTGCCCGGAGAGCAGGCGGCCGGACTTGTCGGTGATGGTGCCGGACACCATCACGGGCACGTCGATACCGCGTTCTTCCGTGATCTCGGCGATCGCATAGAGCGCCGCCTTGGCGTTCAGCGTGTCGAAGATGGTCTCGACCAGCAAGAGGTCGACGCCGCCGTCGATCAGGCCCCTGATCTGCTCGCCATAGGATTCGCGCAAATCGTCGAAGGTGACGGCACGGTAGCCGGGATTGGCAACGTCGGGCGAGATCGAGGCGGTGCGGTTGGTCGGGCCGATGGCGCCGGCAACGAAACGCGGCTTGCCGTCTTCGGCGGCCACGCGCCTTGCGGCGTTACCCGCGAGGCGGGCGCCTTCACGCGCCATCTCATAGACGATGTCGGTGAGGTCGTAATCGGCCTGCGCGATCGAGGTGGTCGAGAACGTGTTGGTGGCGACGATGTCGGCGCCGGCGCGCAGGTAAGCGGCGTGGATATCCTCGATCGCCTGCGGCTGGGTCAGGATCAACAGGTCGTTGTTGCCGCGGAGGTCGCGGTGAAAATCCTTGAAGCGCTCGCCGCGGAAGGCGGCTTCGTCGAACTGCAGGCCCTGGATCATCGTGCCCATGGCGCCGTCGAGGACGAGGATGCGCTCGCGGGCGGCGGCGAGCAGGGCGTTACGTTTGGGCGAAGTGGGTACGGTCATCTGATCCTACGCAGCCTTCTGGGCGCTCTTGGCGCGAATGCCGAGCAAATGGCTGATCGCGAACACGAGATCGGCGCGGTTCATGGTGTAGAAATGGAAGGTGTCGACGCCGTGTTTTGCCAGTTTGTGGACTTGTCCGGCGGCAACCGTCGCGGCAACGAGCTTCCTTGTATCGGGATCATCGTCGAGGCCGTCGAACTTCTCCGCGAGCCAGTCCGGCACGCTGGTGCCGGCGCGGGTGACGAAATTGCGGGCCTGCTTGAAATTGTGCATGGGCATGATGCCGGGCACGATCGGGATATCGATGCCACGGGCGCGCACGCGATCGAGATAGCGGAAGTAGAGATCGTTATCGAAGAAGACCTGCGTGATGGCGCGGGTCGCACCCGCATCGACCTTGGCCTTCAGCGTGTCGATATCGGCGTCGAAATCGCGCGCCTCGGGGTGCTTCTCAGGGTATGCCGAGACCGATACCTCGATGTCGGCATGCCGCTTCTTGATGCCGGCGATGAGCTCGGGCGAGCTCTGGTAACCATCGGGATGGGTGGAGTAGGGCGTGCCGATGCCGCCGGGCGGATCGCCGCGCAAGGCCACGATGTGGCGGACGCCGACCTCGTGGTAGCGGTCGACGATCTCGTCGATCTCGCCGCGGGAAGCGCCGACGCAAGTCAGGTGCGCGGCCGGCAGCAGCGAGGTCTCCTTGAGGATGCGCGAAATGGTGGCGTGGGTGCGCTCACGGGTGGAGCCGCCGGCGCCATAGGTCACCGAGACGAATTTCGGCTCGAGCGGGGCCAGGCGGTTGATGGTCTCCCAGAGATTGCGCTCCATCTCCTCGGTCTTGGGCGGAAAGAACTCGAAGGAGATCGCCGGCCGCTTGGCGAGGTGCCCATTTTGCCCATTATCCTGGACAGTCGTCGTCGGCTCGGTCATGGCCCCACTCACTCCAGATCTCTTCGCAACTGCGGCAGGTTTGGTTGGAAGGCTGCAAGATAAGCCAAACGAGTGTCACTCGACAGCCCATCGTGGATGGGAAATGGCCCACTGTATGCATAATATAGCGTACTTTAGTGCCTGATTTGATTTTCAGTGGGACAGTGGTTGTATAAAATAAATGCATTGTAAATCAATATGATGATTGTATTTACAGGGCGAATCAGCTCGAGCGAAAAGGGTGGGCAGTTTGAAAGTTGGGTGATGTTGCTTACCTAAATCCCACCAGCCCTTCGACCGGACATCCCCGTCTCGCGACCCGCACAATTCAGCTCTGCTGCAACGGGCCATTGCCGCCTCTGCGCAGCGCACTACTTTCACCCGGCCATGATGCCGCTTTCCGTTCTCGACCTGTCCGTCGTCACCACGGGCACAAAACCTGCTGTAGCGCTGCGCAACAGCATTGATCTGGCGCGCCATGTCGATGGGCTCGGCTACGTCCGCTGCTGGCTTGCCGAGCACCATAACCTCGCGTCCGTCGCCAGCCCGGCGCCCGACGTCATGATCGGGCAGATCGCTGCGGTGACAAAACACATCCGCGTCGGCTCCGGCGGTGTGATGCTGCCCAACCACGCGCCGCTGGTGGTCGCCGAACGCTTCAAGATGCTGGAGGCGCTGTTCCCCGGGCGCATCGATCTCGGCCTCGGCCGCGCCCCCGGCACCGACGGTGCCACGGCCTACGCCCTGCGCAGCCGGCTCGACCGGCGCGAGGGCGACGATTTCCTGGAACGGCTGCACGAATTGATCCTGTGGGAGACCCGCGAATTCCCCTCAGGTCATCCCTACAACAACGTCGTCGCGATGCCCGACGACACCCACCTGCCGCCGATCTGGCTGCTCGGCTCCAGCGACTATTCCTCGGAATTGGCCGCGCAGGTCGGCATGGGCTTCGCCTTCGCCCACCACTTCGCGTCGCATGATGCGATCGACGCGATGGTGCATTACCGTAACCGTTTCCAGCCCTCGGCCTGGCGCCCGACGCCGCATGCGATCCTTGCGGTCGCCGTCATCACGGCGGACACCGATGAAGAGGCCGAGAAACTCGCCACCTCCTTCGACCTCAACCGTTTGCGGCGTGATCGCGGTCAATATCTGCCGCTACCGAGCGTCGAGGAAGCGCTGGCCTATCCCTATACGGACGCCGATCGCGCCTCGATCGCCCGTAACCGCTCGCGCCTGTTCGTCGGCAATCCCGCAACCGTCCAGCACAAGCTGAAGCCGCTGATCGACGCCAGCAAGCCGGACGAGCTGATGGTGATCACCGCGGTCTATGACCACGACGCACGGAAGAAGTCGTATTCGCTGCTGGCGGATGCGTTCGGGCTGGGGAAGCAGGCGGTTTAGCTTACCCTCCCCTGGAGGGGAGGGTCGATCGCGCGCAGCGCGAGCGGGGTGGGGTGATCTCTCCACTCGGGCAGTGTTCGTTGCGGAGCGACCGTCACCCCGCCCCGTCTCACATTTCGCTGCGCTCAATGTGAGCCGACCCTCCCCCTCCAGGGGAGGGTGGCACATCACTCCATCTTCTCGCTGAACGTCGCCCGGAACGGATTTCCCGGATACACGCCGACGATGCGGAATTCGCGCGAGAAGAATTTCAGCTCCTCCAGCGCGAAGGCGAGGCCCCTATCGTCGGGATGGCCGTCGACGTCGGCATAGAACTGCGTGGCGAAGAAATTGCCGTCGACCATGTAGCTTTCGAGCTTGGTCATGTTGACGCCGTTGGTGGCAAAGCCGCCGAGCGCCTTGTAGAGCGCGGCCGGCAGGTTGCGCACCCGGAATACAAAAGTGGTGACCAGCGGGCCGGACCCTTGCGCGGCCCATTTCGGCTCGCGCGCCAGCACGACGAAGCGCGTGGTGTTGTGCGCCTCGTCCTCGATGTCCTCGGCGAGGATGTCGAGGCCGTAGATCTCAGCGGCCAGGCGCGAGGCGATCGCGGCAACGCTCTTGTCCTTGCGCTCGGAGATGTCGCGGGCGCTGCCGGCGGTGTCGGCGGCCACGATCGGCCTGATGCCGAGCTTGCGGATGACGCGCCGGCACTGGCCGAGCGCATGGACATGGCTCTCGACGCTCTTGATGTCTTCGAGCTTGGTCCCCTTCACCGCCATCAGCTGGTGGCGGACCGGCAGGAACCATTCGCCGATGATGAACAGGCCGGAGGCCGGCAGGAGGTGATGGATGTCGGCGACGCGCCCCGCCACCGAATTCTCGATCGGGATCATGCCGAGATCGGCTTCGCCCGACGAAATCGCCGACAGCGCGTCCTCGAAGGTCGCGCAGGGCATCGGCTCGGCGTCGGGATAGGCCTCGACGATGGCGATGTGGGAATTGGCCCCAGGCTCGCCCTGGAACGCGATTTTCAGCTTGCTCATAACTGGTCTTCTAACAGCGGCTCAGGATTTGGAAAGGATGCTGCGGGCGGTTTCGAGGTCCGGCGGCGTGTCCACGCCGCGAGGCACGCTGTCGACGATCACGATGTCGATCCGCATGCCGGCCTCGAGAGCCCGGAGCTGCTCCAGACTTTCCTGAACTTCCAGGGGGGAGCGCGGCAGCGATACGAACCGTTCCAGCGCGGCGCGGCGATAGGCGTAGAGGCCGATATGGTGGTAGCGCGGTCCGTCGCCGTAGGGGGCGGTGGCGCGGGTAAAATAGAGCGCTCGCATGCGTCGCGGACCGATGTGGGAGCCGACGGCCTTCACGACGCTTGGGGCGAGGTGTTCCTCTTCGGTGTGGATCTCTGAGGCCAGCGTCACGATGTCGACCGCGGGGTCAGTGAAAGGCGGCAGCACCTCGCGGATGCTCTCGGGCGCAATCGTCGGGAAATCGCCCTGCAGATTGATCACGATCTCGGCTTCCCCCTCTGGATCGAGCTTCTGCATCGCCTCGTGGATGCGGTCGGAGCCGGAGGGGTGTGTGGGGCGGGTCATCACGGCCTCGCCGCCATGGGCGGTCACGATGGAGGCGATTTCCTCCGTGTCGGTTGCAACCGCCACCCGGCCGATCCCGGCGGCTTCGGCCCGCCGCAGCACGTGCACGATCATCGGCATTCCGGCGATATCGGCCAGCGGCTTGCCGGGCAGGCGGGTGGCCGCCATGCGGGCCGGGATCAACACCAGGATGCGGGGATCGGTCATCGGTTCAAGGGCCTGGAAACGGGGCGTTTTCCGCGCCGAGAAATGGGGTGGGGATGGGGTGAAAGCGGAGCCGTTTATACGGGTTGCCAGACCCCGGGCAAACCGATATCTCAATCGGAAACTCGGGGGGATAAAAAGGAACGATTGATTCTCCCGAGGCTCGTCCTGGCGGCCGTTTGGGGCCGCCGTGTCATTCTTGCGGTGTGGGGCCTGGCCGGAAATGGACTCCTTCGAACTCAATAAGATCCTCGGTGCCGTGCTCGGCACCTGTCTCCTTCTGCTGGTGACGAGCTTCGCCGCCCAGGCGGTGTTCACGCCCAAGATGCCGGCAAAGCCGGGTTTCGAAATCGCCGTGAAGGAAGAGGCCGGCGACAAGGGTGGCGGCGCGGCCGCTGCGCCGTCCGAGCCGATCGAAAAGCTGCTCCAGACCGCCTCCGTCGAGAAGGGCGCGGCCGCCGCCAAGAAGTGCGCGGCCTGCCACACCTTCGAGAAGGGTGGCCCGAACCGCGTCGGCCCGAACCTGTTCGGCATCGTTGACGACCACCGCGGCGAAGGCCGCAACGGCTTCAACTTCTCGGCGGCGATGAAGGCCAAGGGCGGCACCTGGACCATCGACGAGCTGAACAAGTTCATCGCCAATCCGAAGGCCGACATCCCCGGCACCGCGATGGGCTTCGCCGGCATTCCAAAGGATAGCGAGCGCGCCGACGTCATCGCCTATCTGAACAGCCTCTCCGACAACCCGAAGCCGCTGCCGACCGCGTCGAAGTAAGGCTTCTCGGCATCGATCTTGGATATGCGGCCAGGCCCAAAGCCTGGCCGTTTCCATATCGGGGGGCTCGCGGCATGTTTATCGGGGCGTTTCGCCGCAGGATACCGCCCGGGAGGGCTTCCAAGATGAGGAAAAAGCAACATATTCGGTCGAAACCTTGCCGTATATTGGGACCTTAAAGAGGGACCCTCCTTCCAGACAGGGATGTTGATTTGGCCATTACCCGACGCGATCTTTTGCTCATCAGCGCCGCGGCCGCGGCGATTCCCGCCCTCGGTTCCCTTGCGGGTGTTCCCGTCATCGGTGCGGCCGGGGCGCAATCGGCTGGTGAGCTGCCTTCAAGTGCTCTGCCCTGGCGCCATGCGCTGTCGCTGTTCGGCGACATCAAGTACCCCGCCGATTTCAAGCGCTTCGACTACGTCAATCCCGATGCGCCGAAGGGCGGCGTCGCGCGCCTGATCTCGCTCGGCACCTTCGACAATTTCAACATTGCGGTCGCCGGCATCAAAGGCTCGCTCGCGCCGGCCGCGGCGCTGATCTACGAAACCCTGATGACCCGCGCGCAGGACGAGGTCGCCACCGAATATGGCGAACTCGCCGAGGTCGCCCAGCATCCGGACGATTATTCCTGGGTGACCTATCGCCTGCGCAAGGAAGCCCGCTGGCATGACGGCAAGCCGGTGACGCCGGAGGATGTGATCTTCTCGCTGGAGACGCTGAAGAAGCAGTCACCGATGTACGCGTCCTATTATCGTCACGTCGCGAAGGCGGAGAAGGTCGGCGAGCGCGACGTCAAGTTCACCTTCGACGCGCCGGGCAATCGCGAATTGCCGACCATCGTCGGCGAGCTGACCGTGCTGCCGAAGCACTGGTGGGAAGGCACCGATTCGCAGGGGCGCAAGCGCGACATCAGCGTGACCACGCTCGAGCCGCCGCTCGGCTCCGGCCCCTACAAGATCAAGGAATTCGTCGCCGGGCGCTCGATCAAGCTCGAACGCGTCAAGGATTATTGGGGCGCCAACGTCCCGAGTCAGATCGGCACCAACAATTTCGACGAGCTGCGTTTCGAGTTCTTCCGTGACAACCTCGTCGCGCTGGAAGCGTTCAAGGCCGACCAGGCCGACTGGATCGCGGAAAATTCCGCCAAGCAGTGGGCAACCGCCTACGACTTCCCGGCGGTGGCCGAGAAGCGGGTGATCAAGGAAGAGTTTCCGATCAACGATTCCGGCCGCATGCAGGCCTTCGTCTTCAACATCCGGCGGCCTCAGTTCAGGGATGCGCGGCTGCGCCGGGCCTTCAACTACGCCTTCGACTTCGAGGAGATGAACAAGCAGCTCTTCTACGGTCAGTACAAGCGCATCAACAGCTATTTCGAAGGCTCGGAGCTCGCTTCCTCCGGCCTGCCGGAAGGGCAGGAGCTGCAGATCCTCGAGACGGTGAAGGACAAGGTGCCTCCGGAGGTCTTCACCACGGCCTATCAGAATCCCGTCGGTGGCAATCCGGAAGCCGTGCGCGCCAACCTGCGCGAGGCGGCAAAGCTTTTGAAGGAGGCCGGGTTCGAGGTGCGGGACCACAAGCTGGTCGATGCCTCCGGCAAGCCGCTCACGGTCGAGATCCTGGTGCAGGACCCTTCGTCGGAGCGCATTGCGCTGTTCTACAAGCCGTCGCTGGAGCGCATCGGCGTCGGCGCCTCGATCCGCGTCGTCGACGACGCGCAATACCAGAACCGGTTGCGCAGCTTCGACTTCGACATGATCATCGACCAGTGGGGCGAGTCGCTGTCGCCCGGAAACGAGCAGCGCGAGTTCTGGGGCTCGCAGGCCGCCGACATGCCGGGCGCGCGCAACACCATCGGCATCAAGAATCCCGCGGTCGACGCGCTGATCGAGAAGGTGATCTACGCCAGGAATCGCGGCGAGCTGGTCGCCGCGACCCGCGCGCTCGATCGCGTGCTGCTGTGGAATTTCTACCTCGTGCCGCAATTCACCTACGGCTTCTCGCGCTACGCCCGCTGGGATCGCTTCAGCCATGCCGAGCCGCTGCCGAAATTTGGCCGGTCCGGCTTGCCGACGCTGTGGTGGTGGGATGCCGAGAAGGCCGCCCGCAACGGAAAACGCTCTTGAGGAAGCATTTGCGCATGGCGCAGCTTTCACGCCGGCACGTGCTGGCTCTGGGTGTTGGCGGCGCGCTCAGCGTCGCCTCCCGGCGCGGCGCGGCGGCGTCGGAGGGGCCGGCCGAAGTCCATGGCATCTCGGCGTTCGGCGATCTCAAATACCCCGCCGACTTCCATCATTTCGACTACGTCAATCTCGACGCCCCGAAGGGCGGCGCGTTCTCGCTCATTCCGTCGGTGCGTGCCTACAACCAGTCCTATTTCACGTTCAACTCGCTCAACGCCTTCGTCCTGAAGGGCGAGGGGGCGCAGGGCATGGACCTGACCTTCGTCTCGCTGATGGCGCGTGCCGGCGACGAGCCTGATGCCATGTACGGCTTCGCCGCGAAGTCGGTGCAGATCTCGCCCGACAAGCTCAGCTACCGCTACACCGTGCGGCCCGAGGCCAAATTCCACGACGGCACGAAGCTGACCGCGCATGACGTCGCGTTCTCGATCAACGCGCTGAAGGAGAAGGGTCATCCGCTGATCCAGCTCCAGATGCGCGACGTCAAGGGCGCCGAGGCGCTCGACGATGCCACCGTGGTCGTGACCTTTGCCGAGAAGCGTGCGCGCGACGTGCCGCTCTACGTGGCGGGCCTGCCGATCTTCTCGAAGGCCTATTACGCGACCCGCTCCTTCGAGGAGACGACGACCGACACGCCGCTGGGATCGGGTCCCTACAAGGTCGGCAAGTTCGAGATCAATCGCTTCATCGAGTTCGAGCGGGTCAAGGATTGGTGGGGCGCCGACCTGCCGGTCTGCCGCGGCAGCAACAATTTCGATGTGATCCGCTACGAATTCTACCGCGATCGCGACGTTGCCTTCGAAGGCTTCACCGGCAAGAACTACCTCTACCGCGAGGAATTCACCTCGCGCATCTGGGCGACGCGCTACGACTTCCCGGCTATCAAGGACGGCCGCGTCAAGCGCGAGGAAGTGCCGGACCAGACGCCGTCGGGCGGCCAAGGCTGGTTCCTCAACACGCGGCGCGACAAGTTCAAGGACGCCAAGGTTCGCGAAGCCATCAACTATGCGTTCGACTTCGAATGGACCAACAAGACCATCATGTACGGCGCCTATGCGCGCACGCGCTCGCCGTTCCAGAATTCGAACCTCGTTGCCGAGGGGCTGCCGTCGCCTGAAGAGCTGAAATTGCTCGAGCCGTTCCGCGGTCAAGTGCCGGATGAGGTGTTCGGCGAGCCATTCGTGCCGCCGGTGTCGGACGGCTCGGGCCAGGATCGCGCGCTGCTGCGCAAGGCGCAGCAATTGCTCCAGGAGGCGCAGCTCCCGATCAAGGACGGCAAGCGGTTCCTGCCGAACGGCGAAGTCTTCAAGATCGAATTCCTGACCGACGAGGCCTCATTCCAGCCGCACCACGCTTCGTTCCTCAAGAACCTGAACATGCTGGGTATCGATGCGAATCTGCGTCTCATCGATGCCGTCCAGTATCGCACCCGGGTCGAAGCCTTCGATTTCGACGTGGCCATAAACCGCCTGACCATGTCGGCAACGCCTGGCGACAGCTTGCGAACTTACTTCACCTCGCAGGCTGCGGCGACGAAGGGCTCGTACAATCTGGCCGGCGCCTCCAGTCCCGCGCTGGACGCACTGGTCGAGAAGGCCATGGCGGCCGAGACGCGCAATGAGCTGACCATTGCCTGCCGCGCGCTCGACCGGGTGTTCCGTGCCGGTCGCTATTGGGTGCCGCAATGGTATAACAAGACGCACCGACTGGCCTATTGGGACCAGTTCGATCATCCCGCCAACCTGCCGCGCTACGCGATCTCCGACTATGCGAGCGGCGTGGGTGAACGGACCCTGTGGTGGTACGACCGCGCCAAGGCGGCCAAGCTCGAGCAGGCGAAATCACAATGAGCGCCTATATCGCCCGCCGCATCCTCCTGATGATCCCGACATTGCTCGGGATCCTCTTCGTGTCCTTCATCGTCGTGCAATTCGCGCCGGGCGGTCCGGTCGAGCGCGTGATCGCGCAGCTCTCCGGCGCCGACACCGGCGGCAGCTCGCGCATCTCGGGCGGCGGCGACTTCGCGCAGCGCGCGCCGGGACAGTTAGGGGCCGGCGGCGATGCCATCAACTCGAAATATCGCGGCGCGCAGGGGCTCGATCCCGATTTCATCAAGAAGCTCGAGGCGCAGTTCGGCTTCGACAAGCCGGCGCCCGAACGCTTCGCGCTGATGGTGTGGAATTTCGCCCGCTTCGATTTCGGCAAGAGCTATTTCCGCGACGTCAGCGTCATTCAGCTCATCAAGGAGAAGCTGCCGGTCTCGATCTCGCTCGGAATCTGGCTGACGCTGATCACCTATCTGATCTCGATTCCGCTCGGCATCCGCAAGGCGGTGAAGGACGGCACGCGCTTCGACACCTGGACGTCAGCCGTGATCATCATCGGCTTTGCCATCCCAGGCTTCCTGTTCGCGATCCTCCTGATCATCCTGTTCGCGGGCGGCTCGTTCTTCAACCTGTTCCCGTTGCGCGGGCTGACCTCGGACGGCTGGTCGCTGTTTCCCTGGTACTGGAAGATCATCGACTATTTCTGGCACCTGGTCCTGCCGCTGATCTCGATGGGGCTGAGCGCGTTTGCGACCATGACGCTGCTCACCAAGAACTCGTTCCTGGACGAGATCCGCAAGCAATACGTCATGACCGCGCGCGCCAAGGGCTGCAGCGAGCGCCAGGTGCTCTACGGCCACATCTTCCGCAACGCGATGCTGATCGTGATCGCGGGCTTCCCGGGCGCGTTCATCCACGCCTTCTTCTCCGGCTCGCTCCTGATCGAGACCATCTTCTCGCTGGACGGGCTCGGCCTGCTCAGTTTCGAGAGCGTGCTCAACCGCGACTATCCCGTGGTGTTCGGCACGCTCTACATCTTTTCGCTCGTCGGCCTCGTGGTCAATCTGATCTCCGATCTGACCTATATGTGGATCGACCCGCGGATCGACTTCGAGGCGCGGGAGGTCTGATGACGCTGACCGCACCAACCCCGATCGAGACCACGTCGAAATCGCCGTTTGGCGAAGCCGTACCGGTCACCCGCAAGTCGTTCGTGCCGTCGCCGCTCAACAAGCGGCGCTGGGAGAACTTCAAGGCGAACCGGCGCGGCTACTGGTCGTTCTGGATCTTCATGGTCCTGTTCGTGGTGTCGCTGTTCGCCGAGCTGATCGCCAACGACCGGCCGTTCCTGATCAAGTATGACGGCCATCTCTACTGGCCGGCCTTCGTCACCTATTCGGAGACGACGTTCGGCGGTGACTTCGAGACCGCGGCCGACTACCGCGATCCCTATTTGCAGAAGTTGATCAAGGAGAAGGGCGGCACCATCGTCTGGCCGTTGATCCGCTACTCCTACGACACCCATAATCTCGATCTGCCGACTCCCGCGCCGTCGCCGCCGACCTGGATGCTGACGGAAGCGCAGTGCAAGCCGGTCGTCGAGAAGAAGGGCCTGAAGAGCTGCCGCGACCTCGAATACAACTGGCTCGGCACCGACGATCAGGGCCGCGACGTCGTCGCGCGCCTGATCTATGGCTTCCGCATCTCGGTCCTGTTCGGCCTGTGTCTCACCATCGTATCCTCGATCGTCGGCGTCGCGGCCGGCGGTATCCAGGGCTATTTCGGCGGCTGGATCGATCTCACTTTCCAGCGCTTCATCGAGATCTGGACCGCGATCCCATCGCTGTATCTCCTCCTGATCCTGTCATCGGTGTTGGTGCCCGGCTTCTTCGTGCTGCTCGGAATCCTCTTGCTGTTCTCCTGGGTGTCTCTGGTCGGTCTCGTGCGTGCGGAATTTTTGCGCGGGCGCAACTTCGAATACATCCAGGCCGCGCGGGCCCTCGGCGTATCGAACAAGGTGATCATGTTCCGGCATCTCCTGCCGAACGCGATGGTGGCGACCATGACGTTCCTCCCGTTCATCGTGTCGTCCTCGGTGATGACGCTGACCGCGCTGGACTTCCTCGGCTTCGGCCTGCCGCCCGGCTCCCCCTCGCTCGGTGAGCTCCTGTCGCAGGGCAAGTCGAACGTGCAGGCGCCATGGCTCGGCTTCACCGGCTTCTTCTCGGTCGCGATCATGCTGTCGCTGCTGATCTTCATCGGCGAAGCCGTGCGCGACGCCTTCGATCCGCGCAAGACGTTTAAGTAAAAGGAAGACTTGCAGGTAGACAATGGACGCGATCAACCAGCCCCTGCTTGCCGTGCGGAACCTCTCGGTGGCCTTCCATCAGGGCGGCGCCACCACGCTTGCGGTCGACAGGGTCTCGTTCCAGATCAAGCGCGGCGAATGCGTCGCGCTGGTCGGCGAATCCGGTTCCGGCAAATCGGTCAGCGCGCTCTCGATCCTGAAGCTCTTGCCCTACCCGAACGCCTCGCATCCCTCGGGCAGCATCCGCTTCAAGGGACAGGAGCTGATCGACCAGTCCGAGCAGCAGATGCGGGAGATCAGAGGCAGCGACATCTCCATCATCTTCCAGGAGCCGATGACCTCGCTCAACCCGCTGCACACGATCGAGGCGCAGATCGGCGAGATCATCCAGCTGCACAATCCGACCAGCAACGCAGAGGCGCGCCGGCGTACCCTGGAATTGCTGACGCAGGTCGGCATCCCCGAGCCCGAGACGCGGCTCAAGAGCTATCCGCACCAGCTCTCCGGCGGTCAACGCCAGCGCGTGATGATCGCGATGGCGCTCGCCAACGAGCCGGATCTGTTGATTGCGGACGAGCCGACCACAGCGCTCGACGTCACCGTGCAGGCGCAGATCCTGGCACTGCTTGCCGAGATCCGCGCGCGGCTCGGCATGAGCCTGCTCTTCATCACCCACGACCTCGGCATCGTGCGCCGCATCGCCGACCACGTCTGCGTCATGAACGGCGGCAAGATCGTCGAGCAGGGGCCGGTCGAGCAGGTCTTCAAGAGCCCCAAACATCCCTACACGCGCGACCTGCTCGCGGCCGAGCCGAAGCCTGACCCGGCGCCGCCGCAGCCGGGTGCGCCGGTGGTGATGTCGGCCAACGAGCTCAAGGTCTGGTTTCCGATCAAGCGCGGGCTGATGCGCAAGACGGTCGGCCACATCAAGGCGGTCGACGGCGTCAGCGTCGCTGTGCGCAAGGGCGAGACGCTCGGCGTCGTCGGCGAATCCGGCTCGGGCAAGACCACGCTCGGGCTGGCGCTGCTGCGGCTGATCTCATCGAACGGGCGGATCGTTTTCCTGGGCAAGGACATCCAGGGCCTGCGTTTCAAGGAGATGCGCCCGTTCCGGCGCGACATGCAGATCGTGTTCCAGGATCCATTCGGCTCGCTCAGCCCGCGCATGTCGATCGCGGACATCATCGCCGAAGGTCTCTCCGTGCATCAGCCAAAACTCTCGCGCGCGGAACGCGAGGCGAAGGTCGTCAAGGCGCTGGAGGATGTCGGGCTCAATCCGGAGACACGCTTTCGCTATCCGCACGAGTTCTCCGGCGGCCAGCGCCAGCGCATCAGCATTGCGCGCGCGATCGTGCTCGAGCCCGATTTCGTCGTGCTGGACGAGCCGACCAGCGCGCTCGACATGCTGTTCCAGGCGCAGATGGTCGATCTCCTGCGCGAGCTGCAGCGCAAGCGCGACCTCACCTACATGTTCATCTCGCACGATTTGCGCGTGGTTGCCTCGCTCGCCAGCCATCTCATCGTGATGCGCGGCGGCAAGGTGGTCGAGGAAGGCCAGGCGGCGGATCTCTTCAAGAATCCGAAGACGGATTACACGCGCGCGCTGTTTGCTGCCGCGTTCCGGCTGGAAACGGCGGGGAACGGCTCGGTGGCAACGTAGCTACCGCCAGACCAGAGGGTAAGGAACAAAGCAACCTTCTCCCGACGGGTCAGGGTTCCTTCCATAATTCTCCGGCCGGTGAACATAGTTCCGCCTTCTCGGCTGCGTTAAAAACGCCAGTACCTGGCTGGTAGAAAGTCGGTTGACGTGCAGTTGCATGCTCATCCCTGAGAAGCGTCGCAGGCTCAAGAACCATCTGCTCTTCGTTGATTGCAGCTCGCTGTAGCGCAGATGCGCGGATCGCTCTCAGGCGGATGCCAATGCATTTGATACGGGGCACCAAATGAATTCCACGCTGGACGACCACCTCGCCGAAGGACAGATCGCGAGCTTGGAGGAGCAGCTTTCGAACCTGGCGCGCGAAGCGGGAGTCAGACCTTCGGCCCCGCCGAGCAGCATCCGTTGGACAAGCATGAAGACGTCTCGCGTCCCCTTCGCGGCGATTCATCGATTGGCGGATTGGCGCTATGTGGCTTTCGGTTCTCTGTTGGTCGCATCGATTGGTGTCGCCGCCTCGTGGAGGTCATCCTCCGTTGATACGGCGATAACGGCCCCCGCAGCCCCAGCAAGTCTGGCGCAGGCCGCGCCGGACGTCGCCGCGCCGAAGGACGCCCCGCCGACGGTCGTTACCCAGCATTCCGAGCTGGCGCAGCAGCTTCAACCGATCGCGCGCGACATCGCCGCGTTGAGCCGAACGGTCGAACAGCTCAAGGTGAGGCAAGAACAATTGGCCAGCGACAATGAAAATCTCGCGAGCCAACTCAAGGCGAGCCGGGATGAAAGCGCACGCAACAGCAGTATGATCGACCGGATCAAGACGGACCAGATCGAGATGGCGCGCGAAAGCCAGGTGCTTACCGACCGGCTCAACGCGAGCCAGGAACAACTCGCCCAAGTCGTCGCCAGCGCTTCGGAGCCAAAGGCGATGCCCGAAGCGCCACCAACGGTGAGCCTCGAGGCGCCGAAGGTGATGCCGGAAGTACCACTGCCGCGTCCGCGGCAGCCGGCCACTGTCGCCCAGACGCAAAAGCCGGCTCGAACCGCGGAGCGGGCGCAAGCCAAGAAACCGCAACCGTTATTGGCATGGCCATGGTCAGCGCGTTGATCCGCACAGCCTGGCGGGATTTGTATTTCGGGCAGCTTCTGCGATCAGGTACGCAACAAGCTTTCGCCGGGCGTTCGAGCTCGTAGAACAGCGCCGCCTGCTCAATCTCCGCTGATCCATCATCGATTCAATCAGCGTTCGCGCTCGGCTCGATTTTTCAACGCAATCCGCCAAATTGCGGAGCACGATGGCGCCGAAAGCTCGCATGTCGTCTCTCAATAAACACGCGATCGTCACAAAGTGCCAATGAAAATGCCATTTGAGGGGAGGTCGATGGCGTAGGAGCTGGGGCCATAGACTCTACAGGGAGGGTGAGCCATGGCACTGCGTTTCAGTACCCTCGATTTCCGTACCATCGACGGCTCCAACAACAATCTCGCCGATTCCACCTTGAACCAGGCCAACACCGACTTTGGCCGGGTGGGTCCGGCGAATTTCGCCGATGGGTTCGATGAAATGACGCCGGGGCCAAACCCGCGCGAGATCAGCAACATTGTCGCGGCGCAGGAGGACACCGGAGAGGACGCCCCGCATTTGACCGATGACAACGGCGTCGCGCTATCGGGCATGATGTATGCGTGGGGCCAGTTCATCGATCACGATCTCGATCTGGAAAAGTCAGCCACAACCACGGACATCTCGATCACGGTCCCGGCGGATGACGCGTTTCTGCCACCCGGCAGCACCATCCCGCTGACGCGGGTGGCGATCGATCCTGCAACCGGTGTCCCCGGCCATCCGGCAACCGCGATCAACACGATCACGGGTTGGCTGGACGGATCGCAGATATACGGATCCGACGCCGCTACCGCAGCAAGCCTGCGTACAGCCGACGGGCATATGAAAGTTTCGGCGGGCGATAATCTTCCCATTGTCGACACCCCCCAGGGCAAGGCCTTTCTGGCGGGTGATGTGCGAGCACAGGAGAACCCCGACCTGACGGCCTTGCAGGTGTTGTTCGTGCGCGAGCACAATTATCAGGTCGATCGTCTGCACGCGGAGCATCCGGACTGGAGTGGCGACAAGCTGTATGAGACGGCCAAGGCCATCACCACGGCCGAGATGGTCAACATCACCTATAGCGAATTCCTGCCGCATCTGCTGGGCAAGGACGCGATCAAGCCCTACCAGGGCTATGATCCCACGGTGGACCCGCGGATTACCGAAGAATTTGCGGGCGCCGCGTTTCGCTTTGGTCACTCGATCGTCTCCGACGAGATCAGCGCCACCAGCAATCTGGGTGCCGTCACGTCGGAGCAGACGCTGGCGCAATCGTTCTTTGAAGATCCGGCAACCTTCGCGGCGACAGGTGCCGATGGTTTACTTCGGCATCTGTCGGGAGACCTGGCCAACCCGCTGGACGCCCACATCGTCGACGGCTTGCGGAATTTCCTGGCCGATCCTCCTGACGGCATGGATCTGGCGGCGATCAACATCCAGCGCGGCCATGATCTTGGATTGGGCACACTGAACCAGACGCGGGAGGCGCTGGGGCTTGCGCCCTACACCAGCTTCGATCAGCTCAGCTCCGATCCGGCGACTGCAGCGGCGTTCGAGAAAGCCTATGGTTCTATCGATGCCGTCGATTTGTGGGCTGGTGGATTGGCAGAGGATCACGCTGAAGGAGCCATCGTCGGACCGACCTTCGCCAAGATCATCGGCGATCAGTTCGCGGCCCTGCGCGACGGCGATCGGTACTATTTCGAGAACCAGAATTTCGACAAGGCAACCCTGAAGGAGATCGAGAGCACCACCCTGTCGGATCTGATCCTGCGCGACACCGATACGACGGCGATGCAGAGTGATGCCTTCGTCGCCACCGAGCGGCACAGCGGCACCGTGGGAGGCATAGACCCGACTGGAGCAGAGGCCGCCGTCGGCATGGCGCAACTCGTGGTCGGATCGGCCGGCAACGATACCCTGACCGGCGGGGATCTCGATGACACGCTGGTGGCGGCGCGCGGCCACATGACAATGACCGGCGGTGGTGGGGCCGACACCTTCGTGATCAACCCCGACGACATCGGGGGTCTACACAACACCGTAACAATCACTGACTACGACCCGAAGGAGGACAAGCTGCAACTCGGGACGGACCACTACGTCAGGAAATCATCCGACCATCACGGCGGAACATTGCTGCAGGTCGGCAACGAGACCATCGACCTGGTCGGCGTGAAGCCGAGTGAATTACCGTATCCTGGCCTTGTATCGTGGAGTCGGCATCATGGCTCTGGATCGTGGGGGCAATATCAGGACTCGGTCACCGGCATCGGGGCGACCTCCGCGTCGCCCCCGATCACCGCGTCGGATCCTTCGCATGCAACCGGCTCGACCGCATCGGCCCTGGCAAGCCAGAGCTTTGCGCTGCTGAACCAGTATCAGGCCGGCAACATCGGCCGGGTCGATCCCGGTCAGATCGTTGCGGCGGTGTCGAACGGCGCCAACTTGAGCCAGGAGTCCTTCCTGACCGGACCGCGACGACATTGATCCGCTTTCGACCATCACGATTGGGCATCAACTAAAGTGCTGCGCCGCTCCAGGATGAGCGGCGCAGCATTTTCGCAATTTGCGCGATGACCTATCCAGCCGTCTGAGTGAAAAGCACTCGCTCTGCCTACAGCCGCTTGATCGCGGCGACCTCGCTGCCGGCCTGCTTGATCCGCGCGATCGCGGGCTCGATCGGCTCGATCACGGTCGCCATGTGATGCGCGTTGGCGTGAACCATGGTGCTGCCGTCGCGCACGATCGCGACATGCCCCTTCCAGAAGATCAAATCGCCGCGTTGCAGCTTGCCAGCCTCGCTTGGCGCGAGCGCGCGGCCGAGGCCCGCCTGCTGCATGTCGCTGTCGCGCGGGCAGCCGATGCCCGCTGATGTCAGCGAGACTTGCACGAGACCAGAGCAATCGATGCCGAGGCTGCTCTTGCCACCCCAGAGATACGGCGTGCCGACGAAGCGCTCGGCGACGGTGACGAAATCCGGCTCGCGATGATCCAGCGCCGCAAGATGTGCCTTCGGCAGATACGTTCCCTCGCGCGTCACGGCGAAGCTGCCGTCCTCGCGCGCCACAGCGATCCTCGATCCCAGCACGAGCGTGCCCGTCGGTGGCAGCTTGATCGAGGGACCGGGAAAGGCGAAGGTCCGGAGCGCGCTAACCTTGTGCGTCGGCGCGCCTGCGGGCCGCGCCAGCGCGGCGTCCGGCAGCCAGCCGACATAGCCGTCGCCAGTGAGCTGGCCCCAGGCCCAGCCTTCTCCGTTGCGATCGTAGATCGTGACGCGCTCGCCGCGCAGCGCCTCCGTCATCAGCATGGCGTCCGAAGACGGCCGCTCACGCATCGGTGCGATCGCCTCAACCACCTCGAATTCCTCGCCGGTGACGAAGCGATCCGCCTGAACCCTGCCTTCGAGATATTTCGCGGCGAGGTCGCCTCGCGCCGGTGTCAGCCGCGGATCATGCATAGCGCTCGCTCAGCAATGTGTAGAGGGCACGTGCGGCCTGGCATTCGCCGCCTTCGGGACGCGCGGGCTTCGCCGACGGCGTCCAGCCGTAGATGTCGACATGCAGCCAGCTCCTGGCATGCTCGACGAAGCGCTGCAGGAACAGAGCGCAGGTGATCGAGCCGGCAAAGGTGCCCGATGGCGCGTTGGTGATGGTGGCCGTCTTGGAGTCCAGCCACGCATCGTAAGCCGGCCACAGCGGCATGCGCCACAACGGATCGTTCTCCTTCACGGCGCAGCGCGCGACGTCGGCGGCAAGCGCCTCGTCGTTGGTGTAGAAGGGCGGAAGGTCCGGCCCCAGCGCCACGCGCGCCGCCCCCGTGAGCGTGCCGAGATCGATCAGCAGATCCGGCTTCTCCTCGTCGGCGAGCGCCAGCGCGTCGGCAAGCACCAGGCGGCCTTCCGCGTCGGTGTTGCCGATCTCGACCGTGATGCCCTTGCGCGAGGGGAAGATGTCGAGCGGACGGAAGGCGTTGCCGGCGACCGCATTCTCCACGGCCGGGATCAGCACGCGGAGGCGGACCTTCAGCTTCGCATCCATCACCATGCGCGCCAGCGCCAGCACGTTGGCGGCACCGCCCATGTCCTTCTTCATGATCAGCATGCCGCTCGACGGCTTCAGGTCGAGCCCGCCGGTATCGAAGCAGACGCCCTTGCCGACCAGTGTCACCTTGGGATGGGCGGGATCGCCCCAGCCGATGTCGATCAGCCGCGGCGCTCGATCCGAGGCCATGCCGACCGCATGGATCAGCGGAAAATTGCCGGCCTTCAGATCCTCGCCGATGGTGCAGGCAAAGCTGGCACCGAACTCGGCAGCGAGCCTCTCGGCCGCCTTGGCCAATTCCTCCGGGCCCATGTCGTTGGCCGGCGTGTTGATGAGGTCGCGCGCCAGCATCGCCGCATCGGCGATCCGGCCGATCTCGACCGCATCGACGCCGTCCGGCGGTGTCAGCCGGACGTCGGGACGGTCCGCCTTGCGATAGCGGGCGAAGCGGTAGCTGCCGAGGGCAAAGGCCAGCGCCGCCAGCCGCGCATCGTGCGGCGCATTGGCAAAGCGATAGGTGCCCGGCGGCAAAAGGCCCGGCAACGCACCCGGTCGGAACAGGTCGCGCGATTTTGCGCCGTTGTCCTCGAGCCCGAACAGGATGTGCGCGATCGCGCCGTCCGGCGCGGGCAGGGCAAGATAGGCGCCCGGCTTGGCGGTAAAGGCATTGGCTGAGGCGAACTGCCGCTGCGCCGGCGGCAGTGTCTCGCGGACCGCATCCCAGCTCGCTTTGGTGACGAAGGTGATCGGGATGGCGGTCGGGGACGTCTCGAAGACGGAGGGCATTGGCAGGTCCGGATCGTCGGATCAAACGGGTGATGTAGCGGCCGACAGACTTCGCAGAGTTTTGCGGCGCCTGCAATCGGCTTTGCGATTACCGCTTGGCGAGACGCTACTCGCATCGGGGGCGCCATGCTAGGTTCCGCACCAGCGGTCGCGGGCGGCGGAGAACGTCGGCGACCGAAGGAAAGACGTGCCGGGAGGAAATGCAATGGACGTCGTGTGGAGTATGGTCACCTTCATCGGCCAGGCCATCGAGGCAATTTTTGGCTATGTCGAGCACCACCACTGGATCTTCGCGTTCCTGGCCGGCGGCTACGTCTTCTATCTTCACGATCGATCCGTCCATGCGCGGTTCGACGCGCTCGACAAGCGGCTCGATGAAATCCGCAAGCGTCTCGCCATCGAATATTGATCGGACCGCGGCCGTATACGCATGAACCCGTTGGCGGCTACGTCCGCCTTGTCCCGTTGGCGAACGAGCTCGCGGGGCTGCGCAATATGTCGCGAAGGGCCAAAGGCGGTCGGGATGAGCAAGTCTCCCAGTCTCGAAATTCTCCGATACCGAAACTCGACTGGATCGCCTCCAAAGCCTGTCGGCTCTCCAACGGCCCAATGACTTCGTTCGTGCGAGGTTGTAAGGTAGCGGTCAGGGAGGGGGTGGGCTCTCTGCCAGTCTGAATGCCAAATGCCTTGCGGACGCGGCACCGTTACAAAGCCAGCGAAGCTTCAATTGCATCAAATGCAGGTGTTTTCGGGCCGTCGGCTTGGCCCCTGGGCAGAAAACCAGCTTGTTGACCAAGGAGTTCGACGGTACCGTGGGCATGACTTTGCTCAGGGACCTAGATGATTTGTCCGAGGTGCCAGCACGTAAACGGCGCAGCGGCGAAGTTCTGCGAAGAATGTGCTTTGGCTCTGGTACGCGTTTGCGCGAACTGCGGCACTCAAGTTTCGCCGACGGCCAAGTTCTGTTCTCATTGCGGCCATTCGACGGGGCAGGGCGCCGCAAACTATCTGTCTGCGCGCTCTCAGGCGGTGAAACCACAGACCGCCCAACTCATCCCTGACGACAGTCTCACCTCGACCGCCGAACTCGCCGGTGAACGAAAGCAGGTGAGCGTGCTGTTCGCGGACATCACGGGCTCACTGGCGCTGATCTCCGGCCAGGATCCGGAGAGTGCGCAGGCGATCCTCAACCCGGTGCTCGAGCGGATGTGCGAGGCCGTCCGCCGTTATGAGGGTACGGTCAATAGGATCCTTGGCGACGGTATCATGGCGATTTTTGGCGCGCCGCTCGCCCATGAGGATCATGCCGTGCGGGCCTGTTACGCCGCGCTGATGATGCAGGACTCCCAGGCCAAACTGGCGGACGGTACCGATCAGTCTGATCATAAACCCCTCAGGATTCGCGTTGGACTCAACTCGGGCGAAGTCGTCATCTGCGCCATCAGCAACGAGCTTGACATGGAATACACCGTTGTCGGTGAGGCCGTGCACGTGGCTTCTCGCATGGAGCAGATGGCGCAGCCCGGCTCGATCCTGACGACGAAGAAGACCATGCGACTGGCTGAGGGATATGTCATGGCGCGGTCGCTGGGGCCGCTGCCGATCAAGGGACTTGCCGAGCCCGAGGAGGTCTACGAGCTGATCGGCGCGGGGCCCGCACGCACGCGTTTGCAGGCCGCAACGATTCGCGGCCTGACCCAGTTTATCGGCCGCGAGGCCGAGCTCGATGAGCTGCGTCGCGCACAGGAGCTGGCCGACACGGGATCGGGCCAATCGGTGGCGATCATTGGTGAGGCGGGCGTGGGCAAGTCACGTCTCGTCTATGAGTTTACCCACGCCAACCGGCTGCTCGGTCTGCTCGGCTGGCTGGTACTCGATAGCACGTCGATCTCGCATGGAAGAGCGACCAGCTACCTGCCGGTCATCGCACTGCTCAAGAGCTACTTTGGCATCCAGGACCGGGATGAGCTTCATGAGATGCGCCGAAAGGTGGTCGAGAGAATCTTCGCTCTCGACGAAAGGCTGGAGCCGACGCTTCCCGCGCTCCTGGCGCTGCTCGATATCCCGGTCGATGACCAAAGCTGGCATACGCTCGATCCAATTCAGCGCAGGCGTCGCAATATCGATGCCGTGAAGAGCTTGTTGCTGCGGGAGGCTTGCAAGCAACCGGTCCTCTTGATCTTCGAGGACCTCCATTGGGTGGATAACGAAACGCAGGAATTGCTCGATGCCCTGGTCACCGTCCTGGGCTCGGCCCGCCTCATGCTGCTTGTCAGTTATCGCCCCGACTACCAGCACAACTGGGGGAGCAAGGAAAACTACCATCAGATCCGGCTGAGCGCGTTGCCGACCCGTGACACGCGCTATCTGCTGGAGGCACTCCTGGGTGAAGATCCTGAACTCGCTTCACTCAAGCAGCTTCTGATCGCGCGGGGCGGCAATCCCTTCTTCATTGAGGAAACAGTCCGCTCCCTGGTGGAGACCCAATACCTCGCCGGAGAACGCGGTCACTATCGATTGTTGCGTCCGACCGGAAATGTTCAGGTTCCTCCTACCGTCCAGGCCATTCTGGCGGCGCGAATAGATCGGCTGCTTCCCGGTGACAAGAATCTTCTGCAAATCGCTTCAGTTGCAGGCCGCGAGACTCCGTTGGCGGTCCTTCGACCGATGGCGGACCTCACGGAAGGCGCGCTGGAAGACGCGCTGGGCCGGCTGCTGGCGGCCGGCTTTCTCTACGAGTCCGGATTCTTTCCGGACGTAGAGTATTCGTTTGTACACGCGCTCACCCACGAGGTCACATATGACGGCCTGCTGCGGACGCGACGGCGCGCGCTGCATGCGCGACTGGTCGGCACGATTGAGAATCTGTACCGGGACCGGATCGGCGAGCACATCGAGCGCCTTGCGCAACATGCGGTTCGAGGAGAGTTGCCGGACAAGGCTGTTCGATATTTGCGGCAGGCCGGACTGAAGGCGCTCTCGCGGTCGGCGCTCGAGAACGGGCGCGTCTGGTTCGAGCAGGCGCTCGCGATCATCGAGAAGTTGCCCGAAACCAAGGACAATATCGAACTTGCCATCGATATTCGCTTCGACCTTCGAAACGCACTTCACCCCTTGGGCCACCTCGAGAAATGCCTGGGCCAACTGCAGAGCGTGGAGGCGCAGGCGATACAACTCGCGGACAAGCGAAGGCTTGGTCAGGCATCATCGTTCATATGCCAATACTACCGTTTGCTGGGCGAGTTGGGCCCGGCGATCGAGGCAGGCGAACGGGCGATGGCCATAGCGGACGAATTGGATGACCAGTCGCTTCGGACGATCGTCAGTGGACATTTGGGAGCGGCTCTGGCGGCACGGGGAGATCATCATCGCGCGGTGCAAATATTGTCTGCGGCCGTTGAGCGCCTTCGAGGTGATCTCGCCTCCGACACGATGGGAACGACCGGGGTTCAGGGCGTGTTCAGGCGGGTCTATCTGATGTGTTCGCTTGCCGAGCTCGGCGAGTTCGACCAGGCCTTGCGCCTGGCGGAAGAGGCCATGGAAATTGCCCGACTCGCCAACCACGTCTACAGCCTTGCGTTCTCCTGTTACGGAGCCGGCAACGTTCTCGCCCTTCGGGGCGAGGCGCCGCGCGGCATCAGCGTCCTTGAGCAGGGCCTCGAGCTCTGCCGCTCATGGATTCTGCCACTGATGATACCACTCATCGGCACGTCCCTCGGATATGCCTATTGCCTCTCCGATCGCCTCGACGAGGCCATCGTGCTGTTGGAGGAAACCGAACGGGAATCGACCGCAATGCATCGCATGGGCGGGCTCGCCATGACCTTGGTCCGGTTGGGTGAGGCTTACCTTCGAAAGCTCCGGGCGGTCGACGCTGAGCGGTGTGGCCAACGGGCGCTGATGCTTTCGCGCAAACATGGCGAGCGCGGCCACGAAGCTTACGCACTGCGATTGCTTGCTGAGCTTGGCGCGACAGGCCCTGCGCACCTTGATGAATGTCAGACAAATTTTCTCGAGGCGCTGCGCAGGGCCGAGGAGCTCGGTCTGCGACCTCTCGTGGCTCAATGTCACCTCGGGCTCGGAAAACGTTTCCGATCGATCGGCCAGCAGACGAGTGCCGAACAGCACCTCAACATCGCCGCAGCCCTGTTCTCGCAGCTCGGGATGCAGTTTTCGCTGGAGGAGCATGCCGCCTGTGGCAGCTAGGGCGTGCGCGTGCGGGATGGCGAGGTCGACATTGCCAGGATCAGGTCCTCCCAGGGCGCACCGGCGGCGATTAGGTACTCTTGGCCGAAATGAGGAAGCACCATGCGGCTGTTCAAGATCGTGACCCTCGCGCTCATCGTTGGTGCAACAAACTCAACGACGGTGCCATTAGCGCTTGCCGCTCCTGAATGCTCAAAGCTGGTAGGGCTGGCCGATTGGGGGGAGAACTCCACTGCCGATATTAGCGTCGCATCGGGGGGAAGTTGTCAGTTTTCGATCCCCATGCGTGGCACTGTGAGTAGCTCCGACATTATGCAGAAGCCGGCACACGGCAAACTGAAAAAGCTCAATGCGACCACTTACGAATACAAGTCCAAGGGTAAGTATAAGGGGAGCGATACATTCATTATCAAGGCTACGGGGCAGGGCCCGAAGGCTTCCGGCGCATCGGTAATTAATGTGAACGCGACGATCAACTAGGCCGTGAACCCATAAATCTAACGGGCGAGGGCTTGCCAAAGTCCGCTATACACAAATCCCTCATCACAGCGAAATGACGCGATGGCCAGAAGCTGACACCCGTCCGTCCACGCGGTTCGCTGTCAGTTCACCATCTCTACATCAGGCATCTTGAACGCCTTGCTCCAGAAGGCCTCCTCTGGTCCGTAGAGCCGGAGCCAGACGTAGGGCTCCTTGTCCATTGTGGGAATCCAGTTGGATTCAAGACCGGCCGGCGCGTTGGGCCCGAAATATAGGTCAACACTGCCATCGGCATTCACCTTCATCGTGTCCTTCTTGAATGAATCCAACCCCGCCCGGTCCAGGGGGTTATTGATGAAGGCCCAGGTCGCGCGGTCGTAGACTGTCAGCGACCAGAACTCCTTGGCTGGCACGTCTTTCGGAACCCTCAGCTTGTATGTCTTGCCAGCTTGCAAGGGCTGCCCTGCGGTATCCGCGACCGGAGCGAGATAGACAGTTCCAGCTTGCTGCTCGGTCAGCACTTTCGGATAGAACGTAAAGAAAAACCACGCTGCTGCGCGCTTGTCGATCTGCACAGCATCGTCCGTCACGAACTCGAACCCGTGATTCGCGTCGGTGACCATCACAAAGCTCCAGTGACGATCCGGCCAGTAGAGATGAGACGCGAAGAGTTTCGTGTCGAGGTTCTGCATGTAGTAATACGCATCGGCGACCCCCTTCTCCATGGCGGCCTTGAGCTTCTCAGGCGGGTTGAACGGCTTGCCGGGCTCAATCCCGATCGTTGCCAGCATGCCCATCATCACCTTGTCGCGCGGTTGCACCGGCTCGACGCTGATGACGTCGTGGATGTCCTGCAAGGCTCGGATGTCGTAGAACGGCAACGTATGTAGGGTGTGGGGTCGGATATCGACAAAGCGAGTAGGCTTTGGATCGGCCGCCTCGGACAAGGGATACATCTTCAGCAATTTGGTATAGGCATTGGCGTCAGCGACCGTCGCGCCTCCGAGCTGAATTGCACGAAACGCGAAAGTGATGCGAAAACTGCTCGATCGGATCACGAAGTACCCGGCGGGGATCGCCTCTTTATAGCCGGGCGGGAGCAACAGATACTTGCCGCCTGCGCCTTTGTCCTCGCCCACGGGGCCGACACCGGCAATCGTTGCCTGCCACGCATCGACGATCTGGCCATACAGAACTGCCTTGTCGGTTTTGGCTGGAACCTCCAACACGACGGGGCCATTTCGCAGGTCGGAGAAGGCAGCTGTATACGGCGTCGTCTGGTTTGGCGTAATAAATTCCTGCTTGGTCGCCAATGGTGCGAACGAGGCCGCGATGACATTGTCGGCCATCCCAGGCGCCTCCAGCATCCCGACCCGGAGCCGATAGATCGCAGAGGCAGGCATCGCCCATAGGACAGCCTCAAATGCACGCTGATAGGCTACCTGCGCATCGAGATCGCTCACCGACTGTTTGGCATCGGCAGGGGGCTGCCCGCCGAGGGGTTCTGTTTGCGCGCTTGTAATCGAGCCGGCGCACAGTGCCGCTATGCCAACGGCCAGGGCTACTGTTTTGGTGCTCAAGATGGTGTTCCGAAAAGCTGCAGACATCGCGTCCTCCCGTACTTCAGTTCATCTTTTCCACGTCGCTCGGCACCCAGGTTTTGTCGAAGAACGCCTGTGTCGGGCCGTAAATCCGCAGGATTACGAAAAAGCCTTGGCCGGGCACCGTTCGCAGCCAATTCTTGTTGTTGCCGGGAGAATTGGGACCGAAATAAATGTCGGTCGAGCCGTCCGCGTTGACCGCCGGTTTGTCCATCCGGTTGATCGATGGGAACGGTTGGCCGTTGTCGAGCCCGGATCCGGTAACCGAATCGTAGACCGTCACTGACCAAAACAAATGTGCTGGAATATCTCTTGGCAAGTTCAGCTTGTAGCTGTTTGCACCCTCCAAAAAGTCTCCATTCTTGTCGACAAACGTCGCTGGATATTTCGCGCCGACATCGACCATGCTGACCGCCATTCCCGGGCTCGTCGCGTAGGCCACCGTGAAGTATCCGGCACGCGGATCAATGTAGGCGAACGTGGGGGCGGTGAACGATGCGTTGCCCGGAAAGACGTTCATCCAGCGGCGGTCCGGATAAAACAGTGAGCCGGACATTTTGAACGGCGAATAAACGATCGTGTGATTGATGCGGTATGCGGTCTTTGCGCCCTTGTCGAGCAGCGCGCTCAAGTGTGCATCGGGCTCAAACGGCTGTCCCTTGACGATGCCGAGCGCCGCGAGCATCCCGCGCAGTTCCATGTCGGCGGGGTCCACATATTCATGCTGGATGTACCGGTTGATCATGTCGAATGCCGTGCGGTCGGCCGGGTAGAGCATGTTGACGGGTACGCCCGATGCGTTCGGAAACTGCATCGGCTTGGCTTCGGCTTCTTTGCCGAGCGGATAGATGCGGGTCTGTTCCATTACGCGAACGGGTTCCGCAAGCTGCTTGGGGTCTCTGAAGAAGCCGCGCCAGAACACGAACACCCCATAGGTGAGCGAGCGATAGGTGAAGTACCCTGATGGCACCGTTCCCGTGTAATCCGGCGGCAGCAGAAGATATTTGCCGCCCTTACCCTTGTCGGGTCCGGGGAGACCCACGTCGCCGCACCAGACGCGGCCCTCGATCTCGCCGACCGAGCAGATCGGGCGCTGAAAGAAGTCGTCGAGGATGCCTTGCAAGCCCGGCGGGACTTCGATGACCAGCGGCCCGTCGTCCTTGAGATCGACATAGCCCATGGCGTAGATGACATCGGAGTTGGGTGTCGTAACCAGCGTCTTCGCGCTAAGCCGATCCTTCCAGATCGGAAGGACGTTGTAGCCCTTGCCGAAAACCTTCTCCGAACCCTCCTTCATGCCGTACATGTTGAGCGCCGGCAACATCCAGGTATAGGTTTGCACGGCGCGCTCGAATACCTGCTCGTCCTTCAACGCCGCAATGGCGTCCTTCGAGAGGAAGCCGTTGGTGAACGGTTGATTGGCGAGCTCGTCGTAGCGCGCAGTTTCGGCGACCGCTGTTGTCGTGATGATAAGCGTAAGTGTCAACGATGCGAGCGTTGTCTGCATCACTCCCCCCTGGAAACTGAACAGGCGACTTGCGGCAAGTCAGAAAGCGTTTCGTGGAGAGGAGGCTGATCGAGGCGCACAAAATGCGCTATGCGCTTTCGGCAAATTTCGAACCATGTTCGCGATCGTGAGCGATGGGACGAGTTGAATAGGTCATGTGCTGACCCATGTTCGTCTAATGAGTCATTCGCGACCGGGCCGAGCCAGCAGCAGGTCCGACCGTGTCCGCTATTCCGCCGAAAGCGAAGTAGATTCAGAGCATTGGTGGCCTCTCTACGGGCCGTGCCGGGTTGCTGATACGGTCGGGCGCGTGATTCAAGTTCCGAAACTGGAGCCTCGAATCGTGCGCTACGAACTCAGCGATTATGAATGGACCGCCATCAAACCGATGCTGCCGAATAAGCCGCGCGGCGTTCCGCGTGTAAATGATCGGCGCGTGCTCAATGGCATCTTTTGGGTCCTGCGTTCAGGTGCGCCATGGCGCGACCTGCCTGAGACCTATGGTCCCCGCACCACCTGTTACAACCGCTTCGTTCGTTGGCGGCGGGCTGGCGTCTGGGACCAGATCATGGAAGCGCTGGCCACCGGTCATGACGCGGCGGTGCAGATGATCGATACCACCATCGTGCGCGTGCACCAGCACGGAGCCTGCATCGCGGACAACAATCACCAAGATATGGGTCGCTCGCGAGGGGGCCTGACCAGCAAGATTCACGCGGTGGTGGACACCAATGGCATGCCGGTCCATCTCGCTCTCACGCCCGGTGAGGCGCATGACAATCGGCTGTGTTCGGTTCTCCTCAGCGCCTTGCTTCCACAAACGATGTTGCTCGCGGACCGTGGATACGACGCGGGCTGGGTCAGGGACCTTGCCCGCCAGCAAGGAGCATGGGCGAACATTCCGCCGAAACGAAATCGCAAAGACCCGATCTGCTTCAGCCCGTATCTGTATCGCGCGCGCAACTTGATCGAACGGTTCTTCAAGATCAAGCAATGTCGGCGTGTCGCGACACGATATGACAAACTCGCAGCCAATTATCTGGCGTTCTTCAAGCTCGCATCAATCCGAATTTGGCTGCGTGCTAATGAGTCCACGCCCTAGCACTACTTTGGCAGATTATTTGATTTCCGTGAGTTTTTAGGATTCCCGAATCGATTCTTCAATGATTCATGGGTGGTCGGCTCTTGGAGGGCTGACCATGGCGCAATGGGAAGACGAACTCGAACGCTGGCTGAAGCCGTTCTTGGACCGGTTGGGTCACAAGACCCGGCAGCGGATGTGTCCACTGTACGTTGCGGGATTGATCGGTCCTGGCGATCGCAAGAGCGTTCAGCCGATGGCAGAACGCCTTGTCACGGGCAACTACGATCAGCTGCACCATTTCATCGCCGATGGTGTCTGGGACGCATCACCGCTGGAATCTGAGCTGCTCAACCA
>NZ_AUFA01000050.1:0-43977 GCF_000426265.1 Bradyrhizobium sp. Cp5.3
CGGTCATCACCTCGCGTTCCGGCAGGTGACCGTGGCGCACGACGCGCTGGTGGCCGTCCGCAGTCTTCAAATCGGCATGCTTGCCGAGAAAGTCCGCGACCTCGGCCTCGACCGCCTGGGCCAACAGAGCACGCGCCCCATTGCGCAAGATTTCGGTGAGTTGATCGTCGACGTTTCCTGGCTGAATCAGCTTGATGATGTTATCTTTGGACACGGCATATCGCTCCTTCGGTGGAGAAGTGGAGGCGTCAAGCACCCCCACGATATGCCGCCTTCCCGATTCCCGCCGTCACCAAGTTTCAGCGATAGCTCACTCCGTCCACGCTGCTGCAGGACAACATCGAAGGTTGGATAACGATCAGACATGGCTAGGGCAACGCGCTATTTCATAGGATTGTACTCCGTTCTTCAGAACCACAGAGCGCAATTCCAGCGAATCGTCTCTGCAGACGAACTCTGAGCGGGCAAGCCGGTTCGCCAAATGCCGTCGATGCATAAACGGCGAAATCACAAAACAATTCATTATGTAATTCCAGTGTGGAGCGACGCATCGCATAGCTGCTTATAAACTCTGGGCGTCAATAGCCGGATGGACTTGAGGTCGCCTACTGACAGTTTAGCCGCAGAAAACTGCTGTTCTCCAACCGCTTCTAATGGGATCGTCATGAAAGAAGGTAGACTGCACCCATTTCAATTATCACGTCAAGCCGAGCACTACTTCTCTGTCTAGCTCCACCACACGTCAAGACCATTCACTGTGATCCGGCCATGCCGCACCATCTCCGTAGAATTGAAGAACGACCGCCAGCCACAAACTTTAATAGATTGGCGCTTGCACCCTTCGACGGAAATTCCCGATTGCGTTCTGGCAGATTGCGACCGCCAATCAGACGGGCCGCATAGTGAAATCCATCGGAAACTAGATTCTAGCGCTGAATTTGCGCGTCGAAGGTGGCTTCATTGCACTAATTAGTACCGAGACGTCGTTACTACTATTTAACTTGCGTAGTGATCCGTATGGAAAAGTCCGGCAAACATGCGCGACTCTGCGGTTAGCAGTCCACATGTTGGTTGCGTGCAGTGTCGGATCTTCGGCGGCGGCCTCGATCAGCGACGATGCCTGCAAGGTGCGTCCGTAAAGCTCAGCGACGGGCGCAAGATGACGGGGCCGGGCCGACGTGCTTGCTGACAGAGGTAGGGTTCGTCGCCACATGGTAGGCATCGACGCGGCGCTGGCTTCCCGTCGCGCGACGGCGTAAAGCGGTCGCGCGCGAAAGACGATCAGGACTTATCGAAGCTTGTCGGCACCAACGGCATACTCAGCTCCCGTTCATCTTGTAAGCAATAAAGCAAAGCAGAGCGATCGACGCTGCCCATAGCGCGAGATGCTTCCACCAAGGCAACTCGCGCCCGGAAGTATCTCGTGCGATCACTGCAGCCAGGCCGCCCAAGGACACCCCGGCCATGACCATTGCGAATAAATCAATGCCTTCCATCGGCGCGCCTAGCAACGGTGCATGAAACTCTTGCCATCGTGCTTCCTGGGATCCTCTGCGTGTTATGGGGGAGCGTGTTGAAGGGGTCTACGTTGAGATCTGGGGTCTCACCGAGAGGCGTCATAGCCGGTTGCGCCTGTCGAACACAAACTCATCCTCTGCTCGCTACACTGAAACATCGGAGCTCAAAGTGACCGTTACCAGCGCAGGTAGGACATGACGGATACAAATAGGTGATCACTGCGAGCGCGCACAACAAAGGACTGTCAAAAGTCCAGGCCAGAAGACTGGAAAAGGCCTGCTCAACTCTGTCCAGCATGAAAGGATTCCTGGATAGCACGCCAAAGGCACGCGCAAACGTGAACGGAGCCTCAAGACCGGCAGCTCTGTCATGAAAGAAGGCGATACAGCGAGCTTGATCAAGAGCCGCCTCCAGTTTGGTTAGCTTGATACAAGTCCTACAACTTGACGCTACGGGCGATTCAACCCCCTTGAACAGAATTGTAGGGAACCCTCCACTCTGGCGGGCGGCACACGCCTTGCTTGGTTTAAGACAGCATCACCACCACCCAGCCTGGTGATGTAGGGGCGGCTTGGCGCCTTGCGGGTCTTGAGGCGTCGGTCTCCAAGCGTCGATCCGCCCCGCTGTCTGCTCCGCGGCAGCGGGCAGGGGCGAATATGAATTGCCATCAGAGCGAGCCACCATGGCGGCGAAATCCATCGCAATACGGCGATCGATCGCTGGACTTCGACGTCAACGTGGAAAAGATTGCGTCAATTCATACGCGTTGATCGCTATTATGCAGTTTGGAGCTGAGCTGCTTCACAAGCGGGCCGGGGAGGCACGAGCGAAGCAGGCGAAGTGATCTCGCTCAGCGGAATGGCAAAGGGAGCACGATATGCCTCGCCATTTGTACCGCCTCTGCAAGGGCGCCTATGTTGAGGCGTTATTTCGCCGTAACGAGCAGGACAAGGTCCAAATGATCTGGCTCCAGTACAATCTGATGCGGCTCGGAAGCGAAATCGTCCGGTCGGAGCACAGCTCCGGCGTGATTGACCAGCTGGTACGGCATACGCGCGCCGAGCGACAGGCTGTCTCGGATTTTCGCGCTTGAACTCAGCAACTCGCGATCCCTATGATCTTCCTTTTCGAGGAGTGGGGAGATCTCAAAATGCTGGATGCCGATACCGCCGAGCTGTTACGCGCGGTCCTCGATGAGGTCTGCGCGAGCATTTCCCCGTGCGAGACCGGCATCCGAGCGCATGTTGCCTCCAAGATTCTGGAGGCTGCGATAGGAGGTGAAAGGACGCCCGAGCGCCTCAAACAGATCGGCCGTAAGGCGCTTTGCGAAGCGCCGACGATGTGGCGATAGGATCGGGGGCGATGTTCTCATTCAGGTGAGCTTCCGGCTTGCCGCCCAAAGAAGCCTGCGGAATGTAAATAGACTTCAGCGGCTGGGCGCGACAATAGCATGAGAAGCCATCTATCTCGTTAGTCACCGCGGTGAAGACGATCACGCGATTGGGGAGAAATGAACTTCTCTATCGCAGCGACGACATTGCATCCTATGACTTGCCCCCGTTCATCCATGCCGGTCCAGCAGGCCTCGCGTCCGCGCGGATCGACCTCAAGCAATTTCACGCCCGTCGGCACCTGCGAGCCGTCGCGCACAATGCCGCGGAGCACTCCCGTGATGGGCGCTCGTATCGCTTTTTGGCCGAGGCAACCCAGTTGCAAGCCTTTGGATATGTCCGAGCCGATATCGACTGAAGTGCGCCAAATGCCCTCGCGCTCCGAATAAACGAAACGCTCGCGTCCCGCGCCGCCGATCGCACGGGCCTGGCCGTCTGCCGCCTTGGTGGCCCCTCGCAAGACAATTGCACCGGTTTGGGCGGGATGCGTCTCGATGGCGGTGTCGCAGTTGACGCCGACCTCGAATCCCGGACCGATTCCGGCCGTAACCCGCGCGAAGCTTCGAAGATCGAGAGGTGTCCGATGCTTCTGCATGCGTGGATCAACGATCACGGAGAGCGAGCGCAGAGCGAGAATGTCGGGCAGGTGCATTGTGGTCACCGCCACGTTGCTTGGGTCGGCGTGAATTCGAGCAATCTCCGCCAATGTATCGGCCCGCTTGCCAACAGTGCCCCCGACTTCGCGCCGTTCACCGAACAGTACGTCGTGAAATGACATGCAGCGGCGGATCACCGGCGGAAAGACATCGTGTCTCATGACCACCGCAAACATCGCCTCGGTGAGCTTTGCGGCAATGGCCGAAGCGATTTCGTTCGTGCCAAGCACCAGCGTGAGGGGGCGTGATGCGCGCGGAGTCCGGATCATGACGGCGAGGTAATGGGGGCGGTTCGCGTTACCGGGCGACCGAGCAAACCTCGCGCCAATCGCGAAACAAGCCTTAAAGGACAGAAAGGCGGATCGCATTGCCGATGGCGGCGCTGTACTTCGCTACAAGATGTCATAGGCTATTGTCGACAATACAACGAACACGGGCCGGGCCACCTCAACTTCTGTTGCGTCACGGCGCTCGAGTAACCAGCCACCATCCATACATGAACGAGCAAGCGCCAGAATCCCCAGGAGCATCATGCGGTGAAGATGCCGTCGCGCTCCACCAAGCAGCTTACGTGTCCGGCATGGTCAGGCGCTGTATGCGAAGTACAGATCTTCTTTATAGTCGAAGAGGTGAGCCTCGCCGTCCGTCACTTTCACAGAGAAGCAAGTAGCCGTATCGTGATCGAAGCCGCTATAGGCTCCCGATCCGGTCGGCTTGAGCATCAAATGTGAACGCTCACCGTGGTGGTACACGTTCGGTAGCGCGCCGGTGACGTAACAATGATTGATGTAGTCGTATCCGCTAACTATGCCGTCCCGTACGGAGACGCTGATCCTGCAAGGCGCGGAGGTTTCGAAATCGTGCACTCGAACGACGAGCCGTCCGAGACTGTGGGCCAACGCAACCGCTGCCGCGGCTATCCGAATGTGCACTTTCATAGCTCCGTCCTATTGATAGGCGTCATAAAACAAGGCGGGGCGGCCCGACGCGTGGGTGGAGCGCGCCGAGGCCGCCCCTGCATCACCGGGGCGGTTTGGTGATGCTGCCTCGAACGAAGCAAGCAGCATGCCTATTCAGGGACAACAGCATAGAGGAACCATCTTGTGGGATCTGCACCGCGGTCCCCCAAGCGCGTCGCCACGCGGGACGCGCATGATAGTTCAGCCCGGCCCGGATTGTGCCGTACGTCCGCTCAGGTACTGCGGCCTCATAAGTCCACGCAGCTCGTCGAAGATGGCGAGCTTCTTCAAAGTCTGCCGGTGTGGCGTGGGTCGAGACATTCAGATTGAAGTGCACTTAGTTGTCAGGTCGGGAGTTCGCAGGTGCAACTCTTCCGCCACGGGGTACTCCAGGACCGAAGGATTGTAACCTGTGCCAGTCTACGGACCATAATCCGACCTGCCGTTCCTCGAGCCTACGTTCGTGGTGCGGCCCAGGTTAGAATTGTGCAACACGACCAAGTCGCCTGATCTTGTTGGAACGGAGGCCGATCTCCGAGCATTCGATTTGGTTGTCCGAAGCGGTCTTGTTAGCAGCCCGGGAGTCCTCAGGGACATCCTTAATGTGGTTGATCTCTCTATTCCTGCCAACCGACATGCCGTACAGGCCACGATGCGCGCACACCAAGGTAAAGTCCTTGTGTGAGTTCTTCAGCACGTCTCGGATTGTGCCCGTATTGTATTGGCTCGCTTGCGTCGTCCCCATCATCAAAGGCAAGGCCAGGGCCAGGGTGGCCTTGACCAGCGCCTCGGTCGACGTAGAGCTCGAATTTTTCATGTGAACTGCCTTTCTCGCGTGGACTCCTCGTGTCCGACGGCGGAAAGTGCCGACAAAGCGGGGAAGCCGTGCGACGCCCGCGCGTACAACGGGGCAAATGCCTGGCCAATCGCCTGTCGTTTCCGCAATGGAAGTTGGCGCGGTGGAGAATTGGATCTGGACTGAATGCGCAGCATGTACGTGACGCAACCCATCCGTCAGCTTAGCCACCCAAAGAGTTTCGATTCGGTCCCGCCCAAACACGTTGTTGTTTTTTTAGCTTCGAAAATAGCATTGAAGGAAATCAGACCAGCGCTCGCGCGCAACAAAGTCGATGACGTGATCCTCGTTCTCCTTCACATAGCCCTGCTTGTAAAAATCATCGTCGAAGTCGTACTTGCTCGCAGGAAAGTAAATGGCAATGCCTCTTGAGCCGGTATTCCACGCGCTGAAAGCGGAAGCATAGTTGGTCAGGACAGTCCTCTTCGTGGCATCAAGCGCAATCTGCGCGTAACTGCGCGTGTTGGGATTTGACGTGGTGGCAATATAGTTTTCGAGGAAGGCCACCAGATCGATCGAAGTGAAGATTCCGGCGCCGTAAGGAACAAGTGTCGACCTGGCTATCTCAACCCTTATCCGTTCCGCCTCCAGCACTTTGCTGATCTCGTCCGCCAAAGCGCTAACGGCGGCCGCTGCGGCGTCAATCATGGTCAAGTCTATGACCGAGAGCGTCGTCATGTGGAAGTCGCCATAGCGGTCCTTGTATGACACGACAATTTGATTGGTGAGCTCAAGAGGCGATATGGCCGGATTGGCGACCAGATGTGCCAATGCCGCGGCGTAGTTCCATCCGGCGGCCGGCTCGGATTCCTCGCTCGCGATCATAAGCGTGGAGGAGCCTCGAAAGGCGTAAGCTGTTTCGATCATCGCCATCATGCCGGCATCAAAACCGATCGCGTCGAGCTTTCGATCCAACTTCTGGGCGAGCGATCCTACGCTCTGCTGCACGTCGCTAATGTACAAGAATGATCGTGTCTCTTCGTCAAAGGATACGGCGCGATATCCGCCGACTTTTGGGACGCTCTCGGACGCGGCTGCCAACATGGCAGAGCGCGATTGGCCGCCAAGTTGCTCAGGTATGGCGACGCGCTTCTTCGACGGGTCTGCCACCTGGAAGCGCCAGCCCTGACCATGATTCCAGATGACCAGCATATACTTTTTGGCAGGGAATTTGTCGACAGACCAGTTGACGAAGTCATCGAATGCGCGCCGCGATCCAAGGTCGGAGACACCCGAGGAGTTTCGCAAATCGGCAACTGCAGTGGAAGGAATTGGCTTCTGCCCCTTCTTCACGAGGAATCTCAGAACTCCGGACCATCCCTCGGCCTCGCTCGTGTAGTGTCTCTGGGGGCGGCCCATCTCGACGACCAGATTGACTTTTGCCGTGCTGCCGACGCTTGCGATGTCCCGAAAAGTGGCAATCGCGTCGGCTTCCAGATTATTTTTGGCGTTCATGAACACCATGATCGTCCACTCAGCCGTGCCGGTAGCAGTTTCGGCGGCGCCAGAAGGGTGGATCAACACAAGGCCAAGCGCTAGCAAAGAGAATAAGCACTGTTTGAGCATCGTGGCCCTTCAAGCGGCGTGTGCTGGGAGGTCTCAGGACGACAGTGACGTCCATCGTCCTCAGCCAAGGTTTTGCAACGGCTGTGCCAGTTGCGACCAGAACCACAAAAGGAAGGTGTGTAAAGGGGTGCGAGCGCGTGCACCCCAGGTAGGGCCTTGTCGCAGGTCCAACATTGCCGGTCGGTTTTCGAACAAGTGTTCGACCGACAAGTGGTGCCCTGTCGCGCGGGCGCATCCAAATGCCCAGGGTGCGATGGTGTAAATTGCTTGCAAAAGATGACTGGCGCGAAACGCACGTACGTTTTCGAGGCCCTGTTGTAGCCTCCATCGCGCTTTCGCTCTGCTGAGGTTAACAAATTGCGGCCAATGGACGTTGATGCGTTTGTTGAGGGCGTTGACCGCCAAGATAAGGTTCTGCCCGGCGTAGCAACGGCAGCGTTTGAGCCTGCAGAATACGGCGTGAAAGCTCCCTGAAAATCCTCGTCCGCACATGTGACGCCAAACCTCTGCGCTGTTCAACAACCTCCTTTAAGACCTTCAACGAAGCTGTCGGCTGGCTTACGCCTTGCGAAACGCATTGTCGTATCTTCGACGTGGGTTGTCGCGTCGCAGACGCGGCTGACCGACCAATCTGCTGCAGCAAGCTCCAGTGTGACAATGGAGAGTCCCTCACTGGTACGACACTTGCTGGTCTGCTCCGTGTTACTCCGGTTTGGAGAGAGTCATGCACAATGTCGTTTGCATAAAGCAGGTTCCCGATTCCGCGCAGATTCGGGTGCACCCCGTGACCAACACCATTATGCGCCAGGGGGTACCGACCATCATCAACCCTTACGATCTTTTTGCCTTGGAGGCTGCGCTGGAGCTGCGTGACAAGATCGGCGGCGAGATCACCGTGTTGACCATGGGGCCGCCGGCCGCCGAGGAGTCGTTACGAAGGGCCCTGACGTATGGTGCCGATCGTGCGGTGTTGCTCACCGATCGCGCTTTCGCGGGCGCCGATACGCTGGCGACCACCTACGCGCTTGCGACAGCCATCCGCAGAATCGGCGAGGAACACGGCCCGCCGGACCTCATATTCACCGGCAAACAGACCATCGACGGCGATACTGCGCAGGTCGGGCCGGGCATCGCAAAGCGACTTGGGATTGGGCAACTTACTTATGTCGCCGATGTCCGATCTTTGGATCTAAAGATGCGCACAATCGAGGTTGGAAGGCGCTCGGAGGGAGGCATACAGGTGTTGCGCACAAACCTGCCGTGTCTCATCACCATGCTGGAAGGGACAAACGAGATCCGGCGTGGAGGTATGATGGATGCGCTTCGGGCAGCGCGCACGGACATAGTAAGGTGGGGTGCCCAGGACGCCGGGGTCGAGGACATCTCGAAATGCGGCCTCAAGGGCTCGCCGACGATCGTAAAGCGCGTCTTTGCGCCTTCGACCCGCGCTGAAAAGGCAGTGCTGGTGGAAGCTGCTGATGAACCGGCGTTAGCTCTGATCGATGCGATATTCCGGCACCGGCCTAAGCTTGAGGCTGAGCTGGCAGTTGTGGCGCGTCTTGGTGACGCGCGCAATTCGCCTTCGCAAGGAGCCGTCCGATGACGTCCACGCGTCCGAAGCCGAGCGGGCGGCAGCACGCGCTTGCGGAACAATCCAGAGCTGGCAAGGAGTCCTGGCACGGAGGCGATCAGGTCGCCCCTACATCCTAGGACCGATCGATCGTGCCAACTGCGTTGAGGAGGAAGACTTCCTCCTCCACGCCTCAGAAAATCGAGAGGAAGCAACACATGCAGCAGTGAATGACCGGCCCGATACAAGCCCTCTGCCGGCCCAACGGAAGTTGGGTCTGAGTGGAAGGGACAAAAAAACCAGTGGGAGGAACAATGACATGGCCGACGGGAAGGCAAGCGGAGCACCCATCGCACCGCCGCAACGCGCAGGAAGAGCTTGGTACAGGGTCCTCTATATCCAGGTGCTGATCGCGATCGTGCTCGGAGTGATGATTGGCTCGCTATGGCCGGATCTGGCCAGGAGCGAGTGGATCAAGGCGCTGGGCGACGGCTTCATTAAGCTGATCAAGATGGTGATCGCCCCGATCATCTTCTGCACGGTGGTCTCGGGCATATCGCACATCCAGGACGCCAAGAAGGTCGGCCGTATCGGCGTCAAGGCGCTCGTCTATTTCGAGGTGGTCTCCACGTTTGCGCTCCTCATCGGCTTACTCATCGGCAATCTGGTCAAGCCCGGTGCGGGTTTTGGTGGCGCCGCCGCCAGCGCGCAAGCGGTTGCCAAGTTCGCCGATCAGGCAAAGACGCAGAAGACCGTTGATCTCCTTCTACGCATTATTCCTGATACGGTCGTCGGTGCGTTTGCGCAGGGTGAGATCTTGCAGGTTCTGCTCTGCTCAGTGCTGTTTGGCTTCGCGCTCATGAGCCTTGGCCAGCGCGGCCGCAAGATCCGTGCCTTCATCGACGACGCCTCACAAGCCGTGTTCGGCGTTATCTATATCGTGATGCGCGCGGCGCCGATCGGCGCATTCGGCGCTATGGCGTACACCATCGGCACGTTTGGCACTGGTGCGCTCCTCAACCTGATCGGCTTGATCGCGACCTTCTACGTCACCGCCGCGCTGTTCGTGTTCGTCGTGCTCGGCTTCATCGCGCGCTTTGCCGGCTTTTCGATCTTCAAGTTCATAGCCTACATCAGGGACGAGCTGCTGATCGTGCTCGGCACCTCGTCTTCCGAGAGCGCCTTGCCGTCATTGATGGAGAAGCTCGAGTGCCTCGGCTGCTCGAAGTCGGTGGTTGGCCTCGTGGTGCCCACGGGTTATTCGTTCAACCTCGACGGCACCAACATCTACATGACGCTGGCGACGCTGTTCATCGCGCAGGCGCTCGGTTACGATCTCACTTTCGGCCAGCAACTGACCATCCTGATCGTCGCCATGCTGACCTCGAAGGGTGCCTCCGGCATCACCGGCGCGGGCTTCATCACCCTCGCCGCGACGCTCGCCGTGGTCGATCCGCGCCTCGTGCCGGGTATGGCGATCGTGCTCGGCATCGACAAGTTCATGAGCGAATGTCGCGCGCTGACCAATCTCTGCGGCAACGGCGTCGCCTGTGTGATCGTCGCCTGGTGGGAGGGCGAGCTCGACCACGACAAGCTTAAGGCGACGCTAGGCCGGTCGGTCGATCCGGTCGCCATGGAGGCGGCAGTCACCATGAAGGAGCCATCAAGCGTCGTCAGTCATCAGGGTCCCGACAATGGCCAGTGCGACTCTGGCCGGTTGGATTCGACCCGCCATTTGAGGCAGTCCGGGAAGCCGGTCTTGCGGCGCTGGCCTGACGCGCCGAGAGCACAGGACGGGCCTCGGCAAGAGGGGCGGCTCAAAGACCTGGGCAACGACCGATCGCAACAGGCTAGTCCCTAAACGCTGCAGCAAAGTACGAGCAGTGCGTGGCACGTGAGAGCTGGTCAGACGGACTGCGGTCTCTTCGGCAGGCTGATCGATGATCCCTGAGCGGACGAAGGCGCCTGGACATCGGCCGGCGGACCGCCATCAGGACGGAGCGGTCCTGATCGTGCCGTCTTAGGGGCGATCTGCTTCGGTGCGGGCGGTTCAAATTACTTTCGGAGGAGATCTGTCAGGGCTTCAATGCCCTCAGCCGATGAGCAAATATCATCAAGTTCGTGGCAGAGCAGGATTGCTCTTGCCCTCGCAGGCTCGATCTCCGACAGATACGGAATATGACGTTTGATTTCAGTGAGCCGCTTATTCAGTTCTTCGAGTTGAGCCCGAAGACGCTCCATCTCCACGTCGCGACACGTGCTCGCATCAGCGATCCAAGCGCGGCGCGTTGACATGATTTTGTTCCTTTGCGTCAGCCACTTCTGCGCAACATTCGTGGCCGGAGTAGGGAAACGTCTATCGTCGCTGTAGCTTCTCGAGATCTTGCAAAAACTCTCTTTCTCCATCGCAATCCAGCTCTTCTTGCACGGTCAGCCAAGTGCGGCAATTGGCAGATCGATCCTGTGCAGACCCCCAGGTGAGAGAGTCAGCTAATCCAATGCGAATGGCTTGAATCTTACGTAGCGTCAGGTTGTAGACGTCGCAAATGTCGGTAAAGCTGCAAGGAGGCATCGTGTCGGGTTCGGCTTGCATGTGTCGGCCGTCCACGGAGTTCACGCTCGACGGCGTGCATATGAACAGGGCAGAACCATCCAGGAGTTCCATGATCATCTGCTCCCCCCCCCGCGCGCTGGCTTGATCTTGTCAAGCTAGTCGGCAAGTCGAGGAACGGAGTGAGGCGAGGCTGCTACACTTGAGAGACATCTTCCGGCTATGGCCGAGTTGATCCGAGTGATCCCGACAGCTCGCATTCAGGCGAGGTTGAACGGAGTCCCGTCCGCCACACTCAACAGAGGGTTCGCCTGGTTCGCGAGGAAAACTGGACGCGTGACCGGATGGGCTCGCATCAGGGCTATGGAGAAAACGAGTTGGCCGACGATTTGCGTACAACCAGCATAGATCGGAGCCGAATTGTCGTACCCGAAAATCGTGTGAATAGCGGCGGTCGTGATCGGCGCAAGCCCTCTGAGCAGAAAGCGATCTGCATCGAATTGAAAATTGGCTGTGAGGCGTAGGAGCTAATATGAGAGCGCAGATCATCGACAAGCTCGAGGCCGGTCGGTTACGCCACGGGCCGTTTGCCAGCGCGCCGGGATCAGGCCCCTGCGGGCTTTTCTATGTGCAGGGACCGTGTGGCTGCGAACTCAAGATCATCGGTTTGCGTCGCCCGCGATGGGAGCATGTCTCCGTCTCGACGTCCCGGCGCTGTCCGAACTGGGAAGAAATGTGCTTTGTCAAGGATCTGTTCTGGGACGAGGAGGAGTGCGTCATGCAGCTCCATCCGCCCCATTCCGAGTACGTCAATAACAGTCGGTACTGTCTGCACCTATGGAGGCCGACTGATCAGGAGATTCCAACGCCCCCACCGGCTTTTGTCGGCATCGTTGGGCTTGGTCCATCCGAAGCGGCAATCTTGGCTGCACAGATGCAATCGCTACGCTAATGGCTTCGAACCAATTGTCCTCGATGAGGCAACGTCAAAGGCCATCGCGAAATCAAACTACGTCAGTTAGGGGGACGCTAGGCACGCAAGCGAACGCCACGTTGCCAAGTACTATGCAGGGAAACGATCGAGAATGCCCGAGAGCCGCCACCTCTCAGGACGCGCAGCTCGGGCCAACGACCACTAGCGTGTGATCTGATGAGACCCGCCGTAGCGTCGAGCCACCATCAGGCCCAGCAGCCATACTGGCGTGCAGCCACTGGCATGAGGATAAGCTCATCGGATGCGATCTCCGCTCCTGAGCTCAATTGTTGCTTGCCGGCGACCGTCCAAATCGACTTCAGAGTCTCCTCGAAGCGCTTGCGGAGTTCAATGAGTGGCTGACGGTATTCCGTGCCCCGGCGCGGCCGTTCGCCCCGGTCAGTGCAGAGCTTCTGCCGCTCGTACGATCTAGCGGTTGCTAGGCGTTGCGTCGGCGGTTTCGCGCAGGGGATTGATCGACCAGGAAATCGGCGAGCTTTCGACCGGCACGAAGTTGGGCGCTGAGCCAGCGTGGCAATTTGCCGCGCCCGGACCAGGTCTTTGCATTGTTTTTTGGGTTTCGGTACCTCGGCGGTACAAACTTGTGCGAGCGGCTGGGACGAACGAGTTTGTCGGTTGCTCGGATCTTCTGCAGCCGCTGGTCTAGCCGCGTTCGATCCGCCGTCATGCGCTGCGTCAATATGAGGACGACGTTCTCGTACAGCCGCCACAAAGCCTCGGCAGACATTGAATTCAGGTTATCGGGTTTCATTTGGAACCGTTCATGATGCTAGAATCGTTGCATGCATTAGTCGTGCCGTGCGCGATAGGAAAGTCGCGTGTTAAGCGGTAGCTGAGGACTCCCGATCCAAACCTTACATTGCAAACGCGAATAGGGTCGCTATCGACAACTTGCTCACGTCGACGTCGTGTATGCGGGGTGTGGCGACCATTCGCCGGATATCAATCAAGGGCCAACGGTCGGCGCAGCACTTTCAGCAGTGCTGTATCACTGTGCAACACCCGACGACGACCTCGCGCGAGGTTGCGATTCGCGACAATGCATTATTGATCTGCTCATCAAGGAACATACGAAAGGAAGCCGCGCTGAATGAGCGGGGCGATCAAACGGTCCGCCGGGCCGGAGAAACATCCGAGCCCAGGTGCCAAGCGTTCGACCAGAACGGGTCAACTGATCAGAGCAGATCGGCCACCGTACTCGCGAGACCTTTCGGCTAGGCCGATGTCCGGTACCAATGGACAATCATGGCGGACAGGTAGGCAGATCGATCGTGGGTATCATTTGCGGCAGACGAGCATTCGCTCGATCGAGCTACTGAATCGTTAGTACGGATCCACACCTCGGGCCGAGAAGCCGTACTCCGCGAATGATATAGCTCCCACGCGGCGGCTCGGCGTAGTTGAGCCCATCGATCCAGAAGCCCATTTCATCGGCGGCAACCTGTGAGTTGTAGGCCCAACCAGTCTGGAGAGACCTCACGGCGGCGAAGGCGCCACAGGGCGCAGACGAGTCGGGGATAACGACCTCCGCATCCGGTTCACATCCCGACAAAAGCTCAATGAGTTCTCGGACGTTCATGTCTCAGCTTTCGCCTCGAAGTGGCCTGTCCTGATCCGCCAAAACAGCACTCTGACGAAGGCGGTTGATCCATGCTGACCTGAACCCAGCCGAGCATCAGAACGTGACTGAAGCCAATTCCAAGCAAGAGAGGCATTTTCACGTGCATGCCGTGAAAACACCGTGATGAATTGCTCCGCTGCGGCAGGTTTAGCCATGTGCGAAGAGGGCGACGCATCGCTTCAAAGGGGCTCGGCGGCCATTGCTGTTCTGCGATGAAAGGACCCATTGTTCGGACATGGTGATGCTGTGCGTCAAGGAACGAAGTAGATAGTACAAGTGAGGCTGTGATGTTCCATGGCACAGAAATCGAGCCTGCTTCGTGCGACCGGTTTGCACTTGAAACGCACGTTACGTTAAGTTGTACAACAGACGGAGCTGTCTTTCGTCTCCGCACGAAGATGCATTTCATTCCCTCGCGCGTCCGAAGAAGGTGCACGCGCTCCCAACCAAGATCTTCAGATGGCCCTAATCCTGATTCTACTTCCGATTTGCTTCCTGAGCCTTGGAGGGACGTGCGTCATGCGCGCGTGGCGTTTTCAGAAGCGACGTGACCGCTATGGTTTTGAGCCGTCTTCCGGAGAGCCTCGCGCCCGATCGATGGGGCGCCCAATTCAAATGCCCAAGCGACGCGCATTCTAGTGGGTTAGTGGGTTGATACCCGGAGACGACCGGCTTGCGGAGCTCTCGACTTTTGGCCGATGGCGCAGAAACGCATAGCCGTCGTCGGCACGAGCGTACGACACCTGTCGACGGATTGGCGGGGAAGGGCCGTGCCGTGTCCCTCGCGGCCGCGACGAGCTTACGACGGCCATCTCGTACCTGGTCTCATCGTCGCCAGGAACGCAAGGAACAGGCATCGCAAACCGACTTAGTCGAATGCGATGGCACCTTTCGGAAAGGTCACGAGACCCGTTGCCATCCGCCGATGCCTTCGGGAAATCCCATCTTGGATGGATCGCCGGCCGAGGGCCAGTAACAAGCTCCATTGGCCAGAGCCTCCGCCGCCGCCGCCGGTGAATTGCGGTAGTCCAACGTCTCACCAGCAAACACAATTGCGAAGCCCTTCGGGGTTGGGACGATCTGAGCCTTTCCCGCGTGCGTCCTAAAGATCCATTTCACCATTTGTAGTTCTCCGCAAATCTGTTGTGTTGCGCCTTGGGCTCTTGAATTGCCAGAGCAAGGCCGCGCGGTCGACCGTATCTCGGTAAGTTAGTTGCGTGGACACGGGGGCTCGCCGATTTATTGGTTTCGAAGAGCGGCCCTAGCTCGGGCGTGAATACGACGTGGAGCGGAGCTCCGAGTTCGCTCTCTTCACGCCGGTACTGCGACAGCGGCTTGATCCGATGTGCGCTTCGTTTCGACCGCAAGACGTTGATGCCGCGGCTCGCGATAAGCTAGCGAATTGCCGCTGTCGAGCCGAAGAGGCACGTGCGAGCTGTCGAAACAAGATTGTCAGGGGTGAATTCGACATTGGCTGGCGACCGCGATGCGAAAGAATGTCCTTCAAGCCTCTGCCGCTTGTGCTCAGCCACGCAGCAGCTGCTCGCCCACGCCAGCAGGTTGAAAAGCTGTTGCCGTGATCGGAAGTCTCGAGAACTTGGCGAACATACAGCGGGCAGCCACTGGACAGACATAGGCGCTATTCGTCGTCATCTTAGCACGCGTTTCTGGGGCTCGGCGCCCCTCAATTCAAGCAGGGTACAACCTGACGCGACGTTCGGATCAAGCTCTTTCCGTGTCGTTCCGGCGATGTCGTACTCGGCACAATGCGAAGTGATTGCGACAAACGACAACAATGCAGTCTCAAAAACGGACCGAGAGAGAAAATCGTGCCTGCCAACGGCTCTGTGTGGAGAATCGAGTTCTCAAGCTGAAGGATGGGCAGTAGACCATCACTGTTAGCTTGAGTGCGCGTTTTGGTGAAGCGCCAACGTTGAGGGCGGATCTGTTGCTGCGCGCTAATATTTGAACACCTCCAGACGGACCTCAACCGTTTTCACAGATCACTCTGCGCTAAAGCCACATTGAAGAGCCGCATCGGGAGTGGCGCCCTTTTTGCAGAAGCGATTCGGTCGGAGTGCTCAGATGCGGTGAGCAGGCCGTTTGTCAGAGCACAAGGGACGGAGAGCGGGCTGCGATGAAGCGTCTGAGGGATGACAGAGATATGCCTGCCATTGAAACCCTGCTTTGCCATCTCGGCCGTACGCCGGCCGAACATGCTGGCATGGTGAACGTGCCGGTCTACCGAGGGTCAACCATTCTGGCCGAGACCCTGGAAGATTGGGAGAAGCAAAACAAAGATTATCCGAGCTACGGGCGCTTCGGCTCGCCGCTGTCGCGGGCGCTTGAGGCCGCCATCTGCAAGTTGGAGGGCGGCTATCGCTCAATTCTCTTCCCATCGGGGCAGTCTGCGTGCACTCACGCGCTGCTTGGCTGTTTAAAGGCAGGCGACCGTGTACTGATCAGCGATGGCGTCTATACGCCCGTCCGGTCGTTTGCCGATGAGGTCCTCGCCAAACTGCAGATCGAAGTCCAATATTTCTCTCCGACTGAGCCATCAGATCTGTCGGCCAAGATGAACGCGAAGACCAGGGCCGTCTATCTGGAGTCACCCTCGTCCTTCACTTTCGAGGTTCTGGACGTGCCCGCACTTGCCGCAATTGCCCATCGGGCAAATGCGCATGTGATCATGGATAATACCTGGGCAACCCCTTTGTATTTCAGGCCGTTTGAGCACGGCGTTGACATTTCCATCCATGCTGCAACGAAATACATCGTGGGTCATTCCGACGCCTTCTTAGGGGTTGCGACCGCGAACGAGGCCGCATGGCCGTTGATCGAATCGAGTGCGCATCAATTCGGCGAACTTGCTGCGCCAGACGATATTTATCTCGCGTTGCGTGCCCTGCGTAGTCTAGCTGTCCGCATGGAGCGGCATTGGGAGAATGGATTGAAGCTCGCACAGAGCCTCCAAGTGCATCCGGCTGTCAATAAAGTCTTGCACCCGGCTCTTCCAAACGATCCCGGTCATGGGCTTTGGAAGAGAGACTTTTCCGGCGCCAGCGGGCTCTTCGGAATCGTTCTCAAGCCGATATCCCGGCGCCAGCTCTCGGTCTTGTTCGATAGCTTACGCCTCTTTGGCATCGGCCTGTCTTGGGGCGGATATGACAGCCTCGCTCTGCTGGTTGATCCACCGAAGCGAACGGAACCATCGCTCGCGCTCCCGGGGCCGCTGATTCGCATTCATGCGGGTTTGGAACGGGTGGGTGACTTGATCTCGGACCTGCATCAGGCGCTGCAGGCAGCATACGACGCCGGGACCGGCGGAGCAGTCGAGCGACGAGAAGAAGAGCTCATCAATTGATTTCTGACAGCCATTCGGCCCGGATGCGCTTCGTCCGGCGCAAGCGCGAAGAGGTGCTTTGGGGGTGACAGCGTTACATGTCGGAAAGTTCGAACGCCGTCTGAGAGATAGCGGTATCCCCGCATCATTTCGGGTACGGCGCGCATCAAACCGAGCACTAGCAGCCGGGAGTCCTGAAAATGAGCGCCTTTGTCGAAAGGTGTTGTCGCCCTCCGTGTAAGCCATATACGGCCGATCGCACCGCTAATGAAGGTGAGCCTGACCGGCGGAGTGAGGCAGACGTTCCGAGGACAAAGGCGTGCACACTGGCGCTCTCAGTTGCGAGGAGTGAGTTTTGAGTCCGATCAGTCGCCCACTTCCTCGGCGGAGACGTTGCCAACTCGGCATGTTGAGAAAGATGGAGCAGGTGCTTTCGCCGATCGCAGACGTCACGCGTCGTCGTGTTGCGCCGCGTCGATTCCAGCACCGAAGGATTCTGTATGATGACCTGTACGCCGTTGGTCAGTCTCTTTTTTGCCCTAACACGGACAAAACCGCTTGCAAGGTGCCGAACCCTTCGCGAAGTGTGACAGGAGGGTGGCGCAAGTGCTGCGGGTAATCAGTGGTGTTTATGATCCAGAAGATCTTTCTGCATTGGGCAAGATTTTTGATGACGCAATCAGCGCGCTGCCGCAAAGCATGCGAACCCCTGCCAATCGAGCAGAAATCGCCAAGCTCATTCTGCGGCGCGCGGGGCAGGCTGAAGTGGACGTTCTGAGAAAATTGATGGCAGCCATCGCTGCCTAGTTGAGCGCCGTCCACACGCCCGGCAACGTCAGCCGATAAAATCTCACGCGGCGGGCCGTTGGGTGCATCTTTCGGCGTGCGCCCGGCGCGCGCAGGTCAACTCGATGACGAGATCAGGTAGGCCTTGCGCTACGAAAAGGTCGTCACAAGATCACTACATCATCAAAATCGCTTGAACCGTACGCGGCGTCAGGTTGTAGCTCGGTACACATGACCAGACCAACAACACTCAGGCGTCGATGGAGACGCATCGGTGAACTTGCAGAGGCGACCGGCGTAACGGTTCGCACGCTGCGTCACTATGAGGAAACGGGGCTGCTCGCTGCCTCGCAGCGGACAGACGGTGGTCACCGGATGTACGACCGGGAAAGCGTCAGAAGGGTGTGTCACATTCTGGCGCTTCGCGAGCTTGGATTCTCTCTTCAGGAGATTCGACAGACAGTGGAGGGGAAGACCTCACTTCCTGCCCTGCTCAACGAGCAGTTGGAGCGAGCAGAGCGTCAAGTGACGCGCGCGACGGTTCTGCGGGATCGGCTGCGCGATATCGCAATGAATTCCGAAGCAAACGTCAGCGTGGACGAACTGCCTGAGCGACTAGATGCAATGACGCGGCCCGACAATTGTCCCCAGAGCCGGCCGCGTAACCGTACTGACGACGACAACAAGTGACGCGGATGTTGGCAGCGACGTGGAGCGCGTCGTGCCAGCGATCGCGACCGCGCAGTATGTCCAGCGCGCGAGTGGATGAGCACCGCAAAGCGTGAGAGGAGCGGACGAGAGGCGCACCAGGCAGATCAGTTGTGCCTGCGAGCTCGGCTGTTCTCGTGTTGAGGAGACATGCGAGCTGCCTGCTCGAGCAACAACTGTCGCATCCAGATGCTTGCTGGATGGGTATTGTGAAGCGCCGTCCATTGGACGGCTTCGGTGAAGCCGGACAGCGGCAGTGGAAGTTTGTTGAGCCGAAGGGGCATCGTTTTCGCGAAATGCTTGGCCAATGTCAGGGGCATCGTGGCAATTCTGTCAGTATCCAAGAATAAGGGTGGGACCATGCTGAAGCCTTGGACGATGACTTCGAGCCGCCTCTTGAGGCCGTGCTCGAGCAGAAACCATTCCTCTATGGAGGGGATTCGCGTGCGACAAAATTTGACCGCAACCTGCCCCATTGACATGTACCTCTCGAACGTCAACTGCCGCGATAGCTGCTTGTTTGAGCGACAACCCACGCAGACGAACGTCTTTTCGTAAAGCCTCGCCTTTGGATGGCCGCCTGTCATGTAAAGTTCGGGCAGGATGAGAAAATCGATCTCGCCACGGTGAAGAGCCGATCCGGATAGTCCGTGAGACCCATAAGTTCGAAGGCTGACGGCTGGAGCGTCTCGCGCAACACGCTCTATGATATTGCGAAGAAACACAAGTGTAGCGTAGTCGGACGCGCCGATCTTGAAACAGCGCTCAGATTGAGCTGGGTCGAATGCTTCGCGAGATGTGATGGAGAGCTGGATGTGAGGCAGCGCCTCGCGGGTCGGAGCGGCGAGCGCCTCGGCGCGAGGCGTAGGAACGAGCTCACGTCCTCTCATCGTAAAGAGCTCGTCGCGAAAGTAGGAACGTAACCGCGCAACGGCTGCGCTCATCGCCGGTTGGCTCAAATTTATGCTGCGCGCCGCCGCCGTGAGTTTGCGCTCGGTCATCAAAGCATCGAGCGCGACGAGGAGATTGAGATCAAGGCCTCTAAAACGCATGCCGCCACCTATCCATAGTCCAGATGTATTTGATCCAAACAATCGATTTTACCAATTCCCGCGACGTGACGTAGGGAAATCGTACGTGATTTGAGAATTTTGTAGGTTTTGGAGAAACGCACTTGGCACCGCAGTTCATAAAGGTTGGTTATGACCGTTTGCTTGCGGTGACGCCGGCCGCCGTGGCGAGGTTGCCGCAAACCCGTAATCGCGTTTCGAGGCAGTTCCGCCACTCCAACTATGGCCAGTTTGGTCGACGACGTTCAGGTGACGAACGCCAGGACCCGGCCGCTGCAATCGGCAGGGCCATTTCGGCTCAGCGAACACTTGGGCTCTCCTGTCAGACTTTCCGGCGAGCAGATCAACTGGTGACGGGCGCAAGTGTCTCCCTGACTGCGAGGGGCGCGTTCAGCGTAGCTGGCGGCGCGCCCCACCGATGCAGTCCTAGGTGCCGCGATGGGTCCTTGCGAAGCAAGCCGCCGTTCGAAAAGCTCCATGCCGCCATCGCAAGCAGTGTAGCTCGCAGTGCGGAGGGACGACGGTCTGAATGTGCGAGAGCGTGCTCGAAGCGGGGGCAGGTGAGGCCACGCGGAGAATCGGCTGGGGCCGGTGCGATTACGAAAGCTGGAGATGATCGGACGCGCGGCGGTGACCACGCTCACTGCAATTTGGCTTCGATCGAGCTTCCCGACGCCAACGCTTATGGCGGCCGCCAGCAAGTGGGGTTCGTTGAGACAGGTTCGTTCGCGAAGCCGGAGGCGCGAGGGCCCAATTGCACGATGGGCCAGCATCCGCGATCGCGAAGAGACGATCGGACGTAGATAGACGGCAATATCGATCGAACTCGTGTTGTGTCCCGGTAGGACGAGGAAGAGGAGAGATGTCCATGCGCTCTGAAATGCGCTGGAGGCTATGCTGGGAAAGCGAGCTCGAGCTCGTAGACCACATCGAACTGTCCGAGTTTTTCCAAAAGGCGTACGGAGCCAATGGTGAGTTCAATGCAAAGCCGTTCGAGGGCGGCCGGAGCTGGGCCGGTGCAAGGCCCGAGCTGCGCGTCATCGCGTACGACTCTCAGGGTATAGCGGGCCATGCCGGCGTACTGCGCCGCTTCATCAAGGTTGGGACCGTCGATCTACTGGTCGCCGAAATCGGATTGTACGCGGTGCGGCGAGATCTTGAAGGGCGGGGAGTCACCTATCACGGCGCGATCCACCTCATGTATCCGACCCTGCAGGAGCTTGGCGTACCATTCGGATTCGGTGGGGTTCGGCCTGCAATGCAGAAGCACGTCGAAAGGATCGGTCGGCACGGTTTCGCGACGGTTTTCACGGGCATGCGCGTGCGGTCCACCCAACCGGATATTTATCTCAACGTGCCCGCGACGCGGGATGAGGACGTACTGGTCGTAGTCTTGCCGATCGCACAGTCGATGGGCGATTGGCCCGCGGGTACGACAATTTCTCGCAATGGGCCAGAGCTATGACACATTTCGATCGCTTTTCGGAAGTGCGTTGCGAGTACGCGAGCGGCAATGCCGATCACAACGTTTACCTCACGTTTGACGACGGCCCAGATCCATTTTGCACGCCGGATATTCTGGACATCCTGGCAGATCATCGAGTTCCAGCGACATTCTTCGTCATCGGCGCGTACGCAGTGGATCATCCGAAACTGATCCGGCGAATGATCGCCGAGGGGCACGGTGTCGGAAACCACACCATGAACCATCGGGAGTTCTCCAGATGCGATCCCGTCGAAGTACAAGATGAAATCCTGACGGCGAGCGCAGCCATCAAGACGGCTTGTCCGCTCGCCTCACTGCGGCACGTGCGCGCGCCCTATGGGATTTGGACCGATGAAGCGCTTGCCGCGTCGGCCAATGCTGGACTGGCCGCCATGCACTGGTCGGTAGATCCAAAAGACTGGTCGCGTCCTGGCGCTGAATCGATTGTCGAGGCGGTGCTCACTGCGGTTCGGCCGGGCGCAATTGTGCTGCTACATGATGGGTGTCCGCCCGACGAGCGGGAGCGCGGCATTCATGCCTGTCGAGACCAAACCCTAAAGGCTGTGTCCCAGCTTATCCCGGCATTGCACGAACGAGGGTTTTCAATCCGTTCGCTCCCGCAAGTTCACTGAAACGCTGAGTATCACATGGACCTTCTTGCCACGACGAGCATCATCGCTGTGTCTTCTTACGCGCTGCTCTCCACGGTTTATAAGAGTGTACAGGCGCTTTACGCGGTGTCCCCAGATCCATCGTCGGCGCCTCATGATGCGTCCAGATCCTACATTCCGCCGAGTGTCGACGTCATCGTTCCCTGCTTTAACGAGGACCCGCAGACGTTATCGGCGTGCCTACAGTCCATCGCGAGCCAGGACTTTGCGGGAGAATTGCGCGTCTACGTGATTGACGACGGTTCTGCAAACCGCGGCGATGTTGCGCCTATCCATCAAGCCTTCACGCGCGACCCGAGATTCGAGTTCATTCTGCTGCAGAAGAACGTTGGCAAGCGCAAGGCGCAGATCGCTGCGATCCGCCGTTCATCCGCAGATTTTGTGCTGAACGTCGACTCTGACACGAAGCTGGCGAGCGACGTGGTCACAAAGCTTGCAGGCAAGATGCAAGACCCAGCGATCGGCGCGGCCATGGGGCAGCTGAGAGCCAGCAATCGGACGGAGAGCTGGCTGACCCAGCTGATTGATATGGAGTACTGGCTGGCATGTAACGAAGAACGCGCCGCGCAGGCTCGGTTCGGTGCCGTTATGTGCTGCTGCGGCCCCTGTGCGATGTACCGCCGTTCGGCGCTGGATCTGCTGCTCGATCAGTATGAGACACAGTTCTTTCGTGGAAAGCCAAGCGACTTCGGCGAGGACCGTCATCTCACGATCCTGATGCTGAAAGCCGGGTTTAGGACGGAGTACGTTCCAGACGCGGTCGCGGAAACGGTTGTGCCGGATAGCTTGGTCCCGTACCTCCGGCAACAACTCCGCTGGGCACGGAGTACATTCCGCGACACGTTGCTTGGGCTGCGCCTGCTTCCCGTTCTCGATCGGTACCTTACGCTCGACGTTGTGGGGCAGAATCTAGGCCCGCTGCTGCTTGCCCTCTCGTCACTCTTGGCGATTACCCAACTGCTGCTCACAGCCACGGTGCCGTGGTGGACAGGATTTACGATTGCGTCGATGACGATGGTTCGCTGCAGCGTGGCAGCAATTCGCGCTCGTCAGCTTCGCTTCCTTGCCTTTGCGCTCCACACGCCTATCAACATCTTTCTACTCCTTCCAGTGAAGGCCTATGCGCTGTGTACATTGAGCAACAGTGATTGGTTGTCACGCAAGGCCAATGCGCCAGATCCGGATGAAGACAAAGTCATTGTGCGAACCCAGATGGTAAGCCGGAAAAGCGCCGTCGAGCACCCGTGTGATGACGCCTGTGCAAGCCGCAACATGGATCGTCTGTCCCGCGGCTCCGGCTGGGCAGTGTCTGACTGCCCTTGTAGTGGCGAGTGATCATTCGAGCGACCCGAGGAGAACGGCTCGTGAGCATGGACATGACCTATCGATCGTTAGACCGGGAACTAGCCGCCGACGATCCTTGGCGTCTCGATGGCAATCCGTTCGAGCGGGAGCGTCACGCCGAAATGCTTCGGCTGTCGCTGACCCGAGGTGCGATCAAGAACGCCCTCGAAGTCGGATGTGCGGCCGGTGCGTTTACCGAAATGCTCGCTCCCCACTGCCAGCGGCTCACTGTCGTCGACGTTGTGCCGCGAGCAATTAGTCGGGCGAAGGAGCGGACGAGGCGATGGTCTCATATGGTATGGGTCGTCTCCGATATCCAACGTTTCTCCGCGGCAGAATCGTTCGATCTGATCGTCGTGGCGGAAGTACTCTACTATCTGGCTGACACAGTGGAGATGCGCGCGGCCATACGCAACCTGGTGGGAATGCTCGCGCCGGAAGGACTGCTGGTTTTCGGATCGGCACGCGATGCCAACTGCCGGCGCTGGGGTCACGCTGCTGGTGCGGAGACCGTTATCGCGATCTTGAAGGAAACTCTGGTCGAAGTCGGCAGGGTGCACTGCCAGGGTGAGTCGGTCAACGAGGATTGCTTGCTCGCCTGCTTTCGCAATTCAATTCAACCCAACTGACGACCTTGGAACGGGGGAACTATGCGCATCTGTGGTATCAAGTTGACGCATGACGGGGCGATTGCCCTGATCGAAGATGGACGCTTGGTCTTTTGCGTCGAGCAGGAGAAGCGAAGCAACAATCCGCGCTATCAAGCGATCGACAATCTCGATACAGTCGTCGCCGTCTTGGCAGAGCACGGTCTCGATCCACAGGACGTTGATCATTTCGTCATCGACGGCTGGGACGGAGAGTTCGAATCACAGTTCCAGCTACTCAGCGGGATGACGCCTATCACGCTTCGAGGGGCGCCGTATGTGGAGCGGGATGCCGAAGGCCTGCTCACGGCGCATAAGGGCCTCAAGCTCATGCTTGACGGCAGAAACTTCCCTTACGCGAGCTATCCGCATGTCACGGGCCATGTGGCGTCCGCGTATTGCACCAGCCCTTTCGCCAAAGCCGGAGAACCCTCATTTTGTCTTGTATGGGACGGCTGCATCTTTCCACGTCTGTATTATGTAGAGCCGCGCGGGGCTCGGTTCGTCGAGACGCTGTTTCCGATGATAGGTCATGCCTATGCCGCTGCAGGCCATCACTTCGGTCCGTATAAGCAAACCAGCCGAACCAATTGGGATCTGGGCACAGCGGGCAAGATAATGGCCTTCATCGCGCTCGGATCTGCTGATGAAGACATTGTGGAGGTATTTCGGCAGCTCTACGAGGAACACTTTGCTGCCGAGACGGAGCGTGCGCGCCGTTATCGTGCGGACATCCATAACGCGGAGTCCGCGTTGGCCGCCATGCATGAGTTCTTCGAGGCCAGCGCGCTCAGGCTTGTAGACAAGCGAGCCGAAGATGTACTCGCATCATTTCACTGCTTTCTCGAGCGTCTCCTTGTCGAACAAATTGCGATTGCCTTGCTGCGGCACTCGGGCCCGGGATCGCGCAATTTGTGTATAGCCGGTGGCTGCGGTCTCAATATCAAATGGAACAGCGCCCTGCGGGCAACGGGCTTATTCGATGCCGTCTGGGTGCCTCCGTTTCCGAATGACAGCGGCTCGGCAATTGGTGCAGCGTGCGCCGCCATGGTGTCGGACAAAGGCTTCATGCCTCTGGAATGGTCGGTCTATAGCGGTCCAGCCCTGCGTGATGGCGCCGTATCGTCCGAATGGGAGGCGGCGCCGTGCAGCATGCACGAACTTGCCACGATCCTCGCGAGCAACAAGCCCGTCGTGTTCCTCGCTGGACGAGCCGAGCTGGGGCCACGCGCGTTGGGCGGCAGAAGCATCCTAGCAGCGCCGACATCGGCGGAAATGAAAGACTATCTCAACGACATCAAATTTCGCGAACATTTCCGGCCAGTGGCGCCGATATGTCTTGAGGATTGCGCGCCGAAAATTTTCGATCCAGGGACGCCGGATCCTTACATGCTGTTCGATCATCAGACGCGAGAGGGCTGGCGCGACAAGATTCCCGCCGTTGTACATCTCGATGGGTCCGCCCGGTTGCAAACGATTGCTCGAACCTCTTCGCATAAGGTCGCAGAGTTGCTCGTTGAATATGAAAAGATCACGGGCGTTCCGCTCCTCTGCAATACCAGCGCCAACCAGCATGGACGTGGGTTCTTCCCTGACGCCGAAGCGGCCTGCCGATGGGGGCGCGTTGAGCACGTATGGTGCGACGGGCTATTGTGGACGAAAAAGCTGGCCTCCGTCGAAGGGGCAATGGCGGGCGAGCTGACTCCATGTCCAGCGTAGCGCTCGAACTTTCCGACGTAAAGAAGTCGTATGGCCAGAAGGCGGCCATCAATCGCCTGTCGTTCGCGGTGAGGCCGGGGGAGTGCTTCGGCCTGCTGGGACCGAACGGCGCAGGAAAAAGCACCATTGCGCGCATGATTCTCGGCATGGTGCGGCCTGACGCGGGCAAGATCACCGTGCTCGGCGAGCCCGTGCCGGCTCGCGCTCGCCTGGCGCGGATGCGAATAGGCGTCGTCCCGCAATTCGACAATCTCGAGCCGGAGTTCACCGTTCGCGAAAACCTGCTGGTATTCGGGCGCTATTTCGGAATGAGTGAACGCAAGATCAAAGCGGTCACGCCAGAACTGCTCGACTTCGCGCGCCTCGAAGGCAAGGCAGATGCGCGCGTCCGTGAGCTATCCGGAGGCATGAAACGTCGCTTGACCTTGGCGCGGGCTCTGATCAACGACCCCGATTTGCTGGTCATGGACGAGCCGACCACGGGTCTTGATCCGCACGCGCGCCATTTGATTTGGGAGCGTCTTCGAGTTCTCCTGGCGCGTGGCAAGACGATCCTCTTGGCGACGCACTTCATGGAAGAGGCGGAGCGGCTGTGCGATCGCTTGTGCGTGCTTGAGTACGGACGAAAGATCGCCGAAGGCGAGCCCCACATACTGATCGAGCGGGAAATCGGCTGCGATGTCGTCGAAATCTATGGCGGCGATCCGCAGGAGCTATGTGCGCTGATCAGGCCGCATGCGCGGCGCGTCGAAATAAGCGGTGAAACACTATTTTGTTATGCGCCGCACCCAGACCAGGTGAGTGCGAGGCTCCGCGGGCGGCCGGGTCTTCGACTGCTGCAGCGCCCGCCAAATCTCGAGGATGTCTTTCTGCGGCTGACTGGGCGGGAGATGGAGGATGCTTGAGGGTTATGCGACGGCCATGCCTGCCAACGCCTACAACTGGATCGCGGTATGGCGACGCAACTACCTTGCGTGGAGGAAAGTCGCGGTCGCCTCGCTTCTCGGAAATCTCGCAGATCCCATGACCAATTTGTTTGGTCTCGGCTTTGGCCTCGGAGCCATCGTAGGGCGTGTTGAGGGCACGTCATACATCGCCTTCCTGGCCGCTGGCATGGTCGCGACGAGCGCGATGACCTCGGCGACCTTCGAGACGATTTACGCTGCTTCCGGGCGCATGAACGTTCAACGTACCTGGCAGGGGATGCTGTGTACGCAGCTCACGCTCGGCGACATCCTGCTCGGCGAATTGGCGTGGGCGGCCAGCAAGGCCGTCCTGGCCGGAACGGCCATTGCGATTGTAGCCGCAACGCTGGGCTATGCAGCGTGGTCGTTTCTTCTGTACGGCCTGCCGGCGATTGCTCTTAGCGGATTTGTCTTCGCCAGCTTGGCGATGGTGGCCGTGTCGCTCGCGCCAAGTCACGACTATTTTGTATTCTATCAGACGCTTATCGTCACACCGATGGTGTTCCTTTGCGGTGCCGTCTTTCCGGTGACGCAGCTGCCTGCCGCCTTTCAGGACGTGGCTGGTTTGCTGCCTCTGACCCAATCGGTCGATCTCATCCGGCCAATGATGCTCGGTCACGAAGGGGGCAGCGCAGCCTTCCATATCGGGGCGCTGTGTCTCTATGCAGTGTTACCGTTCCTGTTGTCGGCGGTACTTCTCCGTCGACGCCTGATGAGCTGACGCCAGTTGCGCCGAAATAGGAGACCGAAGATGCAGCGTCGTGAATCGGGTAGCAACGGGATGAAGGCGAGTACGCTTGCCGTGAGCAGGGCAGAGCAGACTACCAAAGTCCTGGCGAATGAGCAGCTGGAAGCAGCGCTGAGCACCGGTATGAGTTTGATCGACACCCCCGAGAAGGATCTCGTTTCGTCTCGCAAGACCAAGCATGGAATTTCAGAGCGGTCTAACGGTAGCTGTCTTCGCAAGTCCCGCCGCCGCCAAGACATGGTGCTTACGACCAAGACCTTGAGTGCTGCTCGACCAAGCAGAGCGAAGCTGCCCGACCCCGCTGAACCAAGCGAGGCAGAACCGTCGGCAGAGCGGGTACGTCGCTGGCGGGCCTTATGGAGAATTCTTTCAGGGGCCGTAACGCCTGGTTGAGGTTCGTAGCGCCAAACGACGGTAGGCGGTGGCGAAATAGGATGGTCTACGGCCGGTAGGCGTCCCAGTTATTATGGAGAGTTGGATGCTGTGTCTCGGATTGAGTGGTGGACTGGACAAAGTATACGAAAACACGGTCGGACCGCAAAACACGTTCATGCATGACGGCGCTGCCGTTCTGGTCCAGGACGGCCGTGTGCTGGCGGCCGTCGAAGAAGAGCGGCTCAATCGAATCAAGCACTCCAACAAATTCCCAGCAGGCGCGATTCGATACTGCCTTGAGGCCGCGGGAGTGCAGCTTGGCGATCTCGATCGTATCGCCTTCTACGCGACAGAGACCTACTGCAACGCCATGCTCGAAAGCATGTTTGCCTCGCAGGCGGGGATCAACATTCCGCTCGATGCCAAACTATTGCTAAGGACGTTGCTGGCGCAGGAATTCGGCACCGAAGTTGATGCCTCGCGCGTCTCGTTCGTTGGTCATCATCAGGCCCACGCCGTAAGCGCATTTGCGATGTCGGGTTTCGAGGAAAGCCTTGTTCTCTCGATCGACGGCGGAGGGGATTTTCTGTCCGGCATCTTGGCGGTCGGGTCTGAAGCGGAAGTGAGGCAACTTGAGGCCTTCCCCGAGAAGAATTCGTTGGGACTCTTCTATCTCGAGACGATCCGGTATCTCGGTTATGGCTTGTTCGATGAGTACAAGGTCATGGGCCTGGCGCCCTACGGGGATCCCGCTGTCTATCGCAAGCTCTTTGAGCAGTTCTATGAATTGTACCCGAACGGGGGCTACCGGGTTTTCCTGGACGGCATCGGTCCTACCTTGCTGCGCAATATCCAGGCCCGCAAAAAGGGAATGCCGTTCACCCAGCAACATCGAGATGTGAGCGCTTCATTGCAGGAGGCGCTGGAGCGGATTGTGTTCCACCTGCTCCGGCATCATCGGGAGGCGACCGGCCTGAAGCGGCTCTGTCTGGCTGGAGGGGTGGCTCACAACTGCACGATGAATGGTAAGCTTCTGTACTCCGGGCTGTTCGAGGACATCTTCGTGCAGCCGGCGGCGCACGATGCGGGATGCGCATTGGGCGCGGCGCTGATGATGTCTGACGAAGTGGGCCGCCCCGCGCCGCGCGAACGGCTGAAGGAGGTGTACTGGGGACCCGATCTCGCGTCTGAGCACGAGTTGGAGCAGGAACTCAAAGCATGGGCCGGGCACCTCGAAGTCGAGCGCTGTGACGACGTGGCGGGCCGGGCGGCGGACTGGATGGCGGGCGGCGCCGTGATCGGGTGGGTGCAGGGCCGATCGGAGTTCGGGCCACGTGCACTTGGCAATCGGAGCATTCTTGCCGATCCCCGGCCTGCAGCGAACAAGGACCGCATTAATGCGATGGTCAAGAAGCGCGAGGGCTATCGACCGTTCGCGCCGTCGGTGCTGGAGGAGGATGCGCCAGACTATTTCGAGCTGCCAAATGGCGCGCGCGAATTCCCGTTCATGAATTTTGTCGTTCGCGTGCATCAGTCCAAGCGGGACCTGCTGGGCGCCATTACACATGTTGATGGAACGGCGCGGTTACAGACGGTATCGTGCAACTCGAATTCAACTTATTGGGCGCTCATCAATGAGTTCAAGAAGCGAACTGGCATTCCCGTTCTGCTCAATACCTCATTCAACAACAATGCCGAGCCTATCGTGGATACGATTGCAGACGCAGTCGCCACGTTCCTGACAACTGAGCTGGACGGTCTAGTGGTAGGTCCATTTCTCATAAAGAAGCGGACCGCAACGCTTGAAGATTGGTCGGCGCTGACGGTTTCGCTGCCGCCTTACGCATCACTCCATCGTGTCCGCGCCTTTACCGCGCCCGATCGGCAGGAGACGGTCTCTGAGATACGGACGAACGCTTCCGCCGGAGACGGATTGCGGATTTCGGATGACTTGTTTGATCTCCTGATGCGCATCGAAGGGGAGGGTGTCCTCGGGCATCTCCTGGATGCAGTGACGTCCGATATGGCCAGGCATGAAGCTCTGGTTACGGAGCTGCGCGGACTTTGGGAGCAGCGACTCATTCATCTGCGTCCCTCAACGCAGGTCGCATCAACGACCGTGACCAAGCAGCGAACTCGGGATAACCGGAACGCAATGAATATGGCTTGAGTCATGTCCCCAACTAACGATCGACGGCGCGAGCTTGGTGGTGAGTCGATGCAAAATCGGTTTGTGATTTCGAGACGGCGCACCGGCTTCGGTGATTGCCTGTGGTCGCTGGCGGCGGCCTGGAGTTACGCGCAACGGACCAGAAGGACGCTCGTCGTTGATTGGCGCGGCTCGTGCTATCTCGACCAGCCCTTCACGAACGCCTTTCCGGTTTTTTTTGAGCCGGTTGAAGACATCGCCGGCGTACCGGTCATTTGCGATGATCGGATCAATCAGGTCGCATTTCCAGGTCCCTTCTTTCCGTCATGGTGGAATAGGCCGCACATCGATTGCGCCTACCGCCCGGATGAACAAATTTTCAAAGAGCGAGACGAGCTGGGTAAGCTTTTCGAGTCCCAAGCGGATTGCGACGCTGGCACCGTGGTGTGCGATGCCTGTCTGATGTGGCGATGCGATCAGGATGCAGAACGACAGATATTTCGGAAGCTTAGGCCGACACTGGAGATTCGGGAACGGATTGAGGCAATCTACGAGGAGCACTTTAGAGGCTATAACATTATCGGAGTTCATGTTCGGCACGGTAACGGTGAAGATATTATGGGGCATGCGCCCTATTGGGCCGATCCGGAGTGTGCATTGCGGCAGATACGCCATGCCGTCGACATGGCAAAGGCACGGCCGGACCCAAGACCAATGAAGGTGTTCTTGTGTACTGATAGTACGTGGGTCCTCGATCGGATTTCAGATGTGTGTCCGGATCTCTTCACTGTGCCAAAGCGCTTCCAGACGCATCAGGCCGGACCATTGCATAGTGCCACGCTCGGCTTTGAAGGCGGCTGTTCCGCTCTCATCGAGATGTATCTCCTTGGTCGTTGCGAGACCCTGATCCGCTTTCCGCCGACCAGCGCCTTCACGCGGTATGCGAGCCTGTTCGTGCCATGCGTTATCGAGTTTGATTTGAATAATCCGGCTCGTCTGATCCTGAAAGGAGAACAGTTGAACGAGCGCTCTGGTGCCTTCGTCGAACATCATGTCGTTCGACAATCTACTTAACGAAGCTGTCGCTCACGCTTGGGCGCCTATTCCAGTGTCGCTGCAGATCCAAGCGTGTCTCCCGGTCGATCCCTTCCGGAGGTAAGGAATGATGATGCGTGATCTCAAGGCGTTCCCCGAAGTTTGCTTTCTTCTCGGTCTTCCCCGCTCGGGAACGACGCTGCTCGCGCATTTGCTGCAGCAGCATCCTGATATACTGGCCCCGCCAGAGCCCTGGCTACTGTTAGCCCTTGAGGCGATGGGTACGGTGGACCACCGCCACCCGGCGGGCTCGTCCCTGATTCGGGCCGCGACTTCCGAGTTCTTCGGTCGAATAGACCAGTCAAGTGTCCATCGCGTCTTCGCCGATGCAGCTTACGGTCAGTATTTGGCGGCGGCGACCAAACGCATCTTCATCGACAAGACGCCGCGCTATTGGATGGTGCTCGGCTTCCTGGAGGCCCTCTATCCAGAAGCGCCACGCATCCTGCTGATCCGCAATCCATATGCGATTGCCGCATCGCTCAAATCGACATGGGGAATTCCACTCCACTCGGCGAGCTGCCCGTCCGCCATTGGAGCCTGTCTCGCCGATCTTGTGCGCGGCCAGCCGACGCCGGCTATCGCATCCTCCCTCGCGGATCTCGTTCTTGGCCTTCCCGCCCTTGCCGAGCAGCGAGGCCACCCTCAGACGCAGGTAGTTCACTACGAACGTCTAGCGGCGGGGCCCGACGAGGAAATCCGGCGCTTGATCGCTTCGCTTGGCTGCGATCCAGCAGCTATTGAATCGGGGACGACCGAGAAAACGGACTACCTGCAGTCCAGCAGCTTCGGAGACCGAAACATATTGGAGAGAACAGCAGTCGATTCTCGCTCGATCCAGGCTTGGCAAACGGCACTGAGCGTAGAGGAGATGCAGGCGGTAACTGATCTCGTCGGGTCCGAACTCTTGCTGGATCTCGGGTATGAGGAAGAACTGCAGTATGCGCGCAAAGCCGGCGTTGTGGATAGGGGACGGGCAGTAACCGAACGCTATCGTCGGCTATTTCGCACCGGCTGGAATATGCTCGGCGGCACGAGAGCAACATCATTCGACATTTCGGCTCAATCTGTCGCGGGCGCAGCTCCGAAGCAAGCTGAAGAGAATGCCTCCTCGGCTTCTGATCCCTCCGGAATGGATGGGCCGGAGCCTACGGGCAAGTCCGAGGTCGAGGAGAATCTGACGCTGGTCAATTCGATGGTCTGCGACTTGGAGCAGGCGCTGACGGCCTCGAACGTCGATCAGCGCTCGTGAGATCTCTTTCAACCGGCGCACTGAATTTTCAACGAAATACCGCGGCTTCTTGGAGCCAGACGAAGGTCTATCCAGCGCACCGCAATGGACGTTTCGAACGCATGAAGGAGAACTTGTCTTGGTAACAGTACATGAGCACATCATCTCGCTTCTTCAAAAGCCAGATCCTGTCATTCTGGACATCGGCTGCAATGACGGAACAGATAGCCAATGCTTTCTCAAGCTGTGTCCGGAGGCCAAGCTCCATTGCTTTGAGCCGGATCCGCGAGCGGCAGCCCGGTTCAAAACGAAGATGGAGCCGTACCTCGACAAGGTCGCGCTGTTTGAGGTCGCTATCAGCGATCGAAATGGAACCATCGACTTCCATCCAAGCAATGGAGAGGGCGAGGCCAAAGAGTGGGATCTATCCGGCTCGATACGTCGACCGAAGAAGCATATTGTCGAGTATGATTGGGTTCGATTTGATCGTCCCATCCCGGTTGAGACTCGAAGGCTGGACGATTGGTGCGACGAAGCGGGTCTGAAGAAAATCGATCTCATTTGGATGGATGTACAAGGGGCCGAAGCGGACGTCATCGATGGCGGCAAAAAAATCTTGGACAAGACTCGGTTTCTTTACACGGAATACAGCGACAAGGAACTCTATGAGGGGCAGCTCTCGCTACAGGCCATTCTCCGACTGCTACCCTCGTTCGAGGTTGTGATCCAATATCCCCGGCAAGTTGAGGGGGATGTATTGCTCAGGAATACGAGCCTTTAGGACGCATCGTTCTGCTCCCGTCCAGCGACAGGCGTGCTTGCCATGCTGGTACGCCTGGCAGATGCGCGAGCGCTCACCAAATGCGCTCGCGAGCCGTCTTTACGCGATCGCCTTGCCGAGCAAGCAAGGTCAAGTTTTGACGGTCCTGGACGGCTTCCCGATTTCGGGCCTTTGAATTCGCGCGCAGACACCCTGGCTTATCCCAAGCCGGCGTGAAGCCCGCCTAGGCAAGCAAAAGGGCCGAGACCTCATCTGGCTATCGACCAATTCGAACATTTGCGTCGGGCTCTGGTGCATTGTTAGCGTTCATCTTAGGACAAAGCGGAGAGAAAGACAGGCTTGGGCAATGCGTGAGCGTATCGCTTTAATCACCGGCGTCACCGGACAGGACGGGGCCTATCTCGCGGAGTATTTGCTTGGTCTAGGCTATGTCGTCCACGGGATCAAGCGGCGGTCGTCATCCTTCAACACCGCGCGTGTCGATCATCTCTATCAGGATCCGCATGTCGGCAACGTGCCGTTCCTGATGCATTACGGCGACATGACCGACTCGACCAATCTGATCCGCTTGATGCAGCAGATCAGGCCAACCGAGATCTATAATCTCGCCGCCCAGAGTCATGTCGGCGTCAGTTTCGAGAGCCCGGAATATACCGCGAATGCGGATGCGATCGGCGTGCTGCGGCTGTTGGAGGCGATCCGTATCCTCGGCATGGAAAAGGAGACGCGCTTCTATCAGGCCTCGACCTCGGAGCTATACGGGCTGGTTCGGGAAATTCCGCAGAAGGAGACGACACCGTTCTATCCACGCTCGCCTTACGGCGTGGCCAAGCTCTACGGCTACTGGATCACGGTGAACTATCGCGAAGCCTATGGCATGTTCGCCTCGAACGGGATCCTGTTCAATCACGAGAGCCCGATTCGCGGCGAGACCTTTGTCACCCGCAAGATCACCCGCGGCGTCGCTCGCATCGAGGTGGGCCTGGAAGACGTCCTCTATCTCGGCAATCTCGAGGCCAAGCGCGACTGGGGCCACGCCCGAGACTATGTCGAGGGCATGCACATGATCCTCCAGGCGGACAAGCCGGACGATTTTGTGCTCGCAACCGGGGAGACACGCTCGGTCCGCGAGATGGTCGAACTCTCCTTTGCGCAAGTCGGCCGCCAGATCGAATGGCGCGGCAAGGACGTCGAGGAGATTGGTGTCGACAGGAAGAGCGGCAAGACCGTGGTCAGGATCGATCCGACCTATTTCCGCCCCACAGAGGTCGACCTCCTCATCGGCGATGCCAGCAAGGCCCGCGACAAGCTCGGCTGGAAGCCAAAGCGGACCTTCGCGCAACTGGTGCAGGAAATGGTAGCGAGCGATCTGAACGAAGCGAGACGGGAGGTCGCTGGTGCCAAGCACACCGTTTGAGCTGAAGGGGAAGACCGTCTATGTCGCTGGCCATCGCGGCATGGTCGGCAGCGCGCTGGTGCGCCGGCTCGCGCAGGAAGACGTGCGGCTGCTCACGGTCGGGCGGAACGAGCTCGAACTCTGCAACCAGGCCGCCGTGTTCGACTGGTTTGCGAAAACGCGACCGCAGGTGATCTTCCTCGCGGCCGCCAAGGTCGGCGGTATCGTCGCCAACAGCACTCTGCGCGCTGAATTCATCTACGACAACATCGCGATCGCCGCCAACGTCATCCACGCCGCGCATTTGAACGGCGCGGAGAAGCTGATGTTTCTCGGCTCGTCCTGCATCTATCCGAAGCTCGCAAGCCAGCCCTTGCGCGAGGATTCGGTCCTGACCGGTCCGCTCGAGCCGACCAACGAGCCTTATGCGATCGCCAAGATTGCCGGCATCAAAATGGCGGAAGCCTATCGCAGCCAGTACGGCTCCGACTTCATCAGCGTGATGCCGACCAATCTCTATGGACCCGGCGATAACTACCATCCAGAGTACAGCCATGTCGTGGCCGCCTTGATCCGGCGCTTCCACGAGGCCAAGCTCTCGGGAGTACCGAACGTCGTTGTCTGGGGCACCGGCATGCCACGGCGCGAGTTCCTCTATGTCGACGACATGGCAGATGCCTGCGTACACCTCATGAAGACTTACTCGAGTCCCGAGCTGGTCAACATAGGCACCGGCGAAGACATCACGATCGCCGAATTCGCTCGCGTGGTTGCCGCTGCCGTCGGCTATCAGGGCGAAATCACCTTCGACGGCTCGCGGCCTGACGGCACGCCGCGCAAACTGCTCGATGTCAGCCGTCTCGCTAGGTTCGGCTGGCGCGCGCGCACGTCGCTCGAGGAGGGCATCAGGCGCACTTATAAAGCGTATTTGCCGAGAGATGGCTGACACCGGATCTGATTAGCTGTTCCAACTTACTGAGCCCATCTTGAGAGGGATGACAAGCGAGGTGCGAGTGGAACGGTCCCGTTCATGGGGGGACATTTTCCTGCCAGCGATCGAACCAGCAGTTCTTTCTGTTGCGGGCCAGCTGGCCGAGCGGTGGATTGGGCTTGCCGCCCACAAGTCTTTCGCGACGGGCAGCGGCGCTATCTGCATGTCGGCCCACCACGTCCTCTCGTTGCCGCGCCGATGCAGCGCTTGATGGTGGGAGCGGCAAAACGGCACGGTAAACTCGTCGCTGACCTTGCGACCGAGAGCCCTGGGTTGGGCAGAATTGAGATGATGGGCATCGCATGGGGTCTGCTTGCAGACAAGGCAGGGCTGTTCCCGGACGACGGCCGGTGGGCTTTGCTGTGCTTGCGGGGAGGGTCCTTGGGAAAGGCGAGCCCCACCTTCTGTGTGTCGGTGCATTTCCTCACTGCGATGCGTAAATCTCACGTGTGGTGATCATCACGTCAGAGTCTTCATCGCGAGAAGTGACGTGTAGGTCGCGTGTGCCCTCTGTGCGAAACCAGACGCGCGTGATGTATGAAATCCGCCGATGTTTGGAGTCTGCCAAGAAACTTGCGGACGCGACATTGGGTCGCAAAGCATCAAGACTTGAACTGGATCGTACGGAATGTAGAGAATGGCACGCTTATGTGTTTAGCGCCGCATCAGGCAGGTGTGATATCTCTGCGAGCGTTGGTGCGAGATCGAGTGTCAGATGGAAGGCGATACTCCGAAGTTTGAACGAGGTGCCTGGCAGAATGATCAGTGCGAAGAAGGCACCGTCGAGACGCAGGCCACTTCCGAATGCGAGCGACATGAAGCCGAGACCGGCCGCTCCATCGTGGTCGCGTTGAACGAAACCGCACTGAGGGGCCTCGTCGAAATAACGCAAATACTCGCCAGTGCGTCTCGGCTTGAGGTTACGCTGGCGAATGTGGTCGACCTTCTGCAATCCTTCCTGCAGATGAGACACGGTGTGATTTCTCTCCTCGCAGATGATGACGAGCCCGAGATTGCGGTCGGTCCGGGATGGAGCGAGGGGAGCGATGAGCGCTACCGCATGCGCCTTCCGCAAAAAGCCATCGAGCAGATCGTTTCCACGGGCGCTGACTTTGTGGCCGAGAACATTGCCACGCATCCGGCGTTCAGTGCGGCAGATTTGGACGTGCTCGGCGCTTCCGATTACACGCGGGTGTCGTTCATCGGCGTCCCTATTGTCATCGATGAAAAAGTGGTGGGAACGCTGTCGATCGAGCGTGTGACGAACGACGAGCCAATGGTCCCACTCGAGCCCGACGTCCGCTTGCTCTGTATGATTGCCAAATTGGTTGGACAGTCAGTGAAGTTGCATCGCCTCGTCGGCCGCGACCGCAAACGTCTCATGTCAGAAAGCTATCGTCTTCAGAAGGAACTCTCCGAATTCAAGAACCAGAGGCGGGAGCGTAGGAAGGTGCATATCGACGGCATCATTGGCATCAGCCCGCCGTTACGTGGGCTGCTCGATAAGATCGCGGTGGTAGCAAAATCCAACGCAACCGTGCTGTTGCGCGGCGAGTCCGGAACCGGGAAGGAGCTCGTCGCCAAGGCGATCCATGAGCTATCGCCGCGTTCGAAACGGCCGTTCATCAAGATGAACTGCGCAGCGCTCGCCGAGACAGTGTTGGAATCCGAACTATTCGGTCATGAAAGAGGAGCCTTTACGGGTGCTCTCAATTCACGCAAAGGGCGTTTTGAGCTCGCCGACAAGGGGACGCTGTTCCTCGACGAGATCGGGGAAATCTCGGCCGCCTTTCAGGCAAAGCTGCTGCGCGTCCTGCAGGAGCAGGAGTTCGAGCGGGTTGGTAGCGCGCAGACCGTCAAGGTCAATGTCCGCGTGATTGCTGCGACCAACCGTGACCTCGAATTGGCCGTGGAAAAGAACGAGTTTCGCGCCGACCTGTACTATCGCATCAGCGTGGTTCCCCTACTACTGCCGCCCTTGCGTGAGAGGCGCAGCGACATTCCCTTACTTGCGGCGGAGTTTCTCAAGAACTTCAATCACGAGAATGGACGTACGCTGACCTTCGATCCAAGTGCCATGGAAGTCCTGATGAGCTGTGGCTTTCCCGGCAACGTTCGCGAACTCGAAAATTGCGTGCAGCGTACCGCGACGTTGGCGCCCGGACCGTCCATTCTCAAGGACGATTTTGCCTGCCGTCACGGCCAGTGCCTTTCCGCGCTGCTGTGGAAGGGCGGATCCAACGGAATGGCTCCGCGATCGGCACGGTGCGGAGAGCCTCCGGCAAAGCCGGTCATCGCGCGGGTTGAGGCGGCTCCGTTACTTCCCGGCCCAGCCCAGACGGGCGAGAATGAACCGGTGGCCTTGATGCCGGGTAATACCTCGCTTCTAAGGAGCGCGAACATCGCAGATCGTGATACCCTCATCGCCGCGATGGAAAAATCGGGTTGGGTGCAGGCAAAGGCGGCCCGTCTGCTTGGATTGACGCCGCGTCAAATCGGCTATGCGCTGCGGAAGTTTGGCATAGAGATTAAGAGGTTCTGAGCAGGCGACCAAACGGCTTGGCCGTTTCGGGACACCTCGCGCTGGGGTAGCGTGTTGAGCGGCAAAAGCGCGCGCCGAGATGTAGGCTCGGTAAACAGCTTTGCGTGGCGCTTCCCAGGCTAGAAGGCCTTCTAATCGCCCGCCGTCACTCGAAATCGGTCGACGCTCCCAATGCGGAGCTCGGTGGACGAGTGCGAAGGCTGTCCCGAGTGCACGAAATGTGATCTAATTAGGGGCCCCTCAAGACGACAGCAAGATGTTTGTTTCATCTCGATGCGCCTACAGCGGCAGATCCGAAAAGAGGGGAGAAGTCGTTGCGTGCGGCGTGGCGTCAGCTGCCCGGTCGCCGTCCCAACTCATTGCGTAGATTCCAGATGGCGCTGTTTGCCAGTTGAAAAGGATTTTGCTCGCCACTCCGCGATGAGCGCTCAAGATGGGCGCGCAGCCGCGCGCGCAACACGTCCCTCGCATTGTGAGTCAGGAACGGATCTTTCTCCACGAAGCGCCATGACTTCTCAAATGCCGCGCTCAGGAGAGGCTCGGATGTCCGGTTTCGTTCAGGCACAATGTCGTCCATTCTAGCAACTCCAGCGAGATACTGTCGTCAATCACGACACCTCGGTCTGGCCGAGATGTCGGAATTCGAACGCCTAAATGTCAATAAAAGCGAGGTGTCGTGGTGGCACTCAACTCATTGACGGGCATCGATGCGTCGAGGGTTTTATGGGCGCTTATTGAAGCGCTGATGACTGCGTCGCTATCAAGTGAGGCGAGTCTCACGTGGCGTGGCACTGCGGCAGTTTTATTTAGAATTGAAGCAGCTCTACTCGGCGAGAAATCGTCTCCACCTTCGCATCTGTCGCGATTTCGAACGATTGGCGTCCTCGCGTTCTGGGTGAGCTCTGCGAGATCGAGCACCAAGAGAGCTTTCCTTCTTCCGCATGGCATTCTTTTAGAATTGCCTTCTGCCTATCATTCTGACCGCAGTGCTCCGAATGACTGAACAGCTGTGAGCGCTGTGAGTGCCCGGCGGTATCGAGTTGGGATGTGTGCCATCGCCTTCAGAACGCGACTTCGCGATAGCCTCCGGTTCGGCAGGCGTGACTATCTGATGCGTCCAAACGGCGCCTGTGATTGAGCGGAGTTCGTGAGAAGTTGCCTGGCAGTCTCTTGGCCTTCCGCTTGCATGCGCATCTTCATGGCATCCAAGCAACCATTCTATGGTCCGCAACATTGGCGAAGTCGCGCCGAAGCGACGCGGTCGAAAGCAGCCTCACTGACCTGCCCCAAATCAAGGCGCAGGTTACTTAGGATCGCGGACGAGTATGAGCGGCTGGCCCGGCGCGCAGAAGAATCGATATTCGGATCAGATTGGGACATGGATTCCAGCAATTCTTCTTAAGTTCATTGAACCCGCGTCGTATCACGGTCCCCGCGCAGTCTTCGAAAAACAAAACGCATCATTCATGAATCGGCCAAGCTCTGCAAATGAGGGACGGCACGGCGAGATTCCGAAAAAGTGCGTCTTGAGGTCTCTCTCCGATGCACGTCGGTCCATGCGGTCGCGTATTGGGAGAGATAGGAACGCACGAGAAGTCTCGTCACGAGTTCATCAGCAAGCGGAATTCATGGCTGAATGGTGAGGCTGAGGCGTCAAACATGCGAACGCACTACCCCGAACGTTAGAGTGAGGCACCGCCAAGAGACCCAATCTATTGTCGATGCGAGCAAGCGCGAGAAGCCATGACCCACCGGATCTGGTAGGCGCAAAACAGCTTGAATCTCACGTAACGTCAGGGTGTAGCGTCGTCGCACAATAGGCCAAACTGCGGCCAAACTGCGCATGCGTCGACAGCGAATGTTCGCTTGTCTGACGCGGCCAGCTCACACAGCATGAATGAAGTACACAGCATGACGACGGGAGCAGATCCCCTCATTGAAGAGTCTCGTTTGTTGACGGCAGCGTTGCAGGAGCGCGCTCACGAGATATGGATTTGGTGTTTCTCACCTCGTGAGCGGATCGATTACATTCGAAAGAACCGCTCGCAGTTCGAGTTTCATAGCTACGGGCACCTGGTCGATGTGGTCCGCGGTCGGTGCTTCAATGGTTGTGCGTTGAAGCTGATCAATTGGCGCAATCGAGTAAGAGTCAACATGTGGCGTGCGGCCTCGGCATTTTGCATTGCCACTTGGTCGCTCATCATCTTCATTGCTATTTGGCTGCTAAGTTAGCTCAGGCCAGCGAGCAGCTGAAGTGCCGGGCGGAAGCCCTTAGATGATATGGTGGTGAGGCGGGTAACGAGCATATCGATCGCTTGAGCTGCGGCGCGGCCGTTAACGGCCAGAGCCGGCTCGCCTTGGCCGCAGCGATTCCTTTGTGTGCGATGACTGGAAGCTTGGGCCGCTCGACGCCGGTGCCCCGTGCTGAGCTCCTCGAAGAGTGCTGTGCGCCATGTTCCAACATCGTCATCAGTCGGCTCTCCGTGGAGTAATGGTAGGCGCTCGATCCGACGCAGCGCCTGATCGGCTGGTCCACAAACAAGACCCATTGCCTGATCTCGCCGGCGCAAAGCCGGCGACGAAATCTGCTCGCAACAAGCCTGCAAAACTCCGGCGATGACATCCGCGTTTCGGGAGGGCGAGTAGTTTTTGGGATGTTCTGGGTCCGCTCGTCACCGCCGCAGAGCGAGATAGTCACGGGTGTTGCCCAGTTGAACAAAGGCAACTGGGATCACTGGCGTAGTCAATCCACCCTTCGCTGACGCCTTCGCCAGCTCCTTTCATCGCCTGGGCTGCCGAGCTCTGGACGGTGAATCCGGGGGGCGACCCGGCAACCGGCATTGGTGTCTTTCAGCGTCCGAGCCAATCTGCAAACGTGTCTGTCTGGTCAGCCTCGAGCAGGCGTATCCAGCCCCGCGACTGCTCTCACCAACGGGAAATCTGCTTGGCGGGCCGTTGCTAGCCATCGATCCGCATCGGCAGGAGCCAAATCTGGTCGTGATCGGTTCCACTTAGCAAAAATTAACCCACTATAATGGGTTGATTATTGCTCTTCCGGTGCTTTATTCTACCTTATAAGGGGTAGATAAAATGAAGCTGACGATCCAGACCTTTATTGAGGGCAAATGGCGTGACGCCGCCCTCGTGACTTTGGAAGCTCCCGAGAAGGGCTACAAGAGCCCTTCCGGCACGAGCTACGAAGTGGATTATTTCGCGAAGTTCGGCGCTATTCCATATTCGGAAGACCGCCCTTTACGGGGCGTGCATGCCTACTCGGTCGATGCGCCAGTCGATCTGGCGGATCGTTCAGCCAAGACCTGGCCAGCATTTCTGTTGGATTTCATACCCCAAGGGCGGCATGCCGAAAGGATCGCCCGATTTCTGGAACTTCCGGTCGACGCGCCGTCTACGCGAATCCACCTCCTGATGAGAGCCGGCAGCTCTCCGGTTGGCAACGTTCGGATCAAAGAGGCGTACGATCAGGAAGCAGAACGCTTAGAGGGCATATCGCTCGGCGGCGTCACCATGAAGGATATTCTTGATCGCAGCGACGCATTTTTGGAGGTCGCTGATCGGTTTTCGATGCTTGCATCAGGCTCGAGCGGGCTGCAGGGCGACTGGCCAAAGGTTTCTCTAACTCGGTCGCGCGACGGACTTTGGTACCCAAATTCGATGGTGCAGGATGGTGACGGTGTCGACTACATCATTGCAAAACTTCTGCGCAGCGACGAGGGCATAGATCAGCGTATTCTGGAGTCGGAGGCGGGCTATTCGGAGGTCGCCAAAGAGTTCGGGATAGCGGTAGAGAGGACGAATACCTATGGCAGCGGGGTGCTCGTCATTCCGCGGTTTGATCGGAAGGTCACAGCCGATGGTTTGTTGCGCTACGGACAAGAGAGTTTGGTCTCGGCAATTGGTGTCGCAGAGTTCGCATATCAAAGCAGGCACGAAATCTACCTGAAGAAAATCCAAGCGGTTTCCTCCAATCCTCTGGAAGACACGACGGAGTACCTGCTTCGCGACATGCTGAACTTGGCCATGGGAAATCCCGACAATCACGGTCGCAACACCGCGCTCAGGAAGTTCCCAGATGGAAGCATACGGCTCGCCCCTTTGTTCGACTTCGCTCCGATGAAGATTGCGGCAGCGGGCATTGTCAGGTCTACGAAGTGGGGTTGCATGCTTGAAGGTGGGGGACAGGACATCGATCCGGACTGGCGGGAAGTCTGTGAGACGGTTTCGGGTCCAAACGTACCTGCTGAGAAGCTGATGGCCGCGTTGGCCGCCAAGGAAAACCTGTTGCGGGCACTTCCAGAGATCGCAACAAAACATGGTGTGCCAGACTCGGTTGTGACAAACGCGATAATTCGTAACGAAGATATGGCGAACGGTGTCGCTAAGCTACGCAATGTCCCAGCTTAGGGGTAATCGATATGGCTAGATGGCGTAAACCGACAAAGGAAGAGATTCGAGACCGTCGCACCGCGATTGCGGCGAAGGCTCGAGCTGGGGCGCTTCGTTTGCCGCAGGGAGTGGCGGAGATGCGCCGAGCGCTTGGACTCACCCAACTCGAATTTGCAAAGCTATTCAAGCTGACGCCGCGCCAAATCGCCGATCTTGAACGAGGGGCGGCAAATCCCACCGCGGAAACGCTGAACAGGATTGGACGTGTATTTGGATTTCAAGTTGGGTTCGTTCCGATCGCCGAGGCCTCGAAGGCTTCTCAGGAAGATGAGACGCATGTGCCCCCAGGCATACGCTAGTCTGAACTACCGAATGCCAACGGCTTCGGAGCAGCCACGAAGCAACGTGACAGCGCCCCGACACTCCTTCCGTCGCTTACGCGTAGTGTAGGCTATCGGGAAAATATTGAGATGGTCCTTGCCTGAACCTGTGAGCTGGATCCGGTTTGCGCCCGCCACAAGCGGGCGTAAGTGCCTCCAGCACTCAAGAGATCACGATGCTTTCCCTCCGCAACAATCCGCCGCTTGTCCAAGACCACGATCTTGTCGGCCCCACAAATGGCACTGAGTCGGTGACAGATGACGACAATGGTCTTACCGGCCCGACGCAGATTCTCAACCACCCGTAGCACAGACGCTTCGGCGACCGAGTCGAGAGAGGAGGTCGCCTCGTCGCGAATCAGGATCTCCGGATCCCGGTACAGAGCTCGAGCCAAGGCGAGGCGTTGCTTCTCGCCGCCGGAGAGGCGTGCGCCGTTCTCGCCCAGATGAGCCTGGAAGCCACCAGGCCAGCGCTCGATCAACTCCCGCAGCCCCATTTGATCGCAGATTTGCAAGATCTTCTCGATGTCCGGCTCGCCCTCGCCGAGGGCGATGTTCTCGATCACCGAGCCCGAGAAGACGTCGATCGACTGCGGTACCGCGGCAACGATGCTGCGCAGTGGTACGGTCGAGAGGTCATGGAGGCCATAAGGGCCGAACCGGATACGTCCACTCTCAAGCGGGTAGACATTCTGCAGTAGTGCTGCAAGGGAGCTCTTACCTGAGTCGCTTTCCCCCACTAAGTGCGGTTTGCTCAGCGTTGCGCCAGCGCCGGCTTTCGGCCCGAAATTCGCTACGAAGTGTCTCAGCTTTCGGCGATGCATGGGCTGGTCGAGGCCGGTGCGGGCCGCGGCTTCGTCCAACACTTCTTCATGCGACGTTCTTGTGCGCTACGACAACCCTCGGAGGATCGTCTGATGGACTAATTCAAATCGCGGACCCGGCGAGACCGACTGGATCGCGAATTTCGAGCTGTCAGGTTTGGTAGTTGGATGGCAGCTTCAGCGATCCTAATGAACCTTCATATCAAGCGCTGGATCTGCGGCGGGCTCATCGGTTTTGGTTCAGGTGTGGTCCAAAGATCCCAAAACAGTGCCAAACGCAAGTTTGGGGGATGTCCCGATCGCTGTTGAACTAGGTCGGGCCGACGTTGCCGGAATGAATGTTACGCGGCCCTCGTGACGTGGGCAACGGGGTTGATCGTCATGCGATTGTGGCGAGCTTGAAGAGCCGCACGCAGAACCGACAATTGCTTATGCGCCTTCAATCGTCGGAAGCCCTTGTTGGCCTCGATCATGCCGGCCGCGACCCATCGCAAGGCCATACCGGCATCCCGCCAGCGTTTGACGTTGCGCGTGACGCGGCGAATGGTGCCCATCATGTTCTCGGCGATGTTGGTACAGGCGAGCGATCGACGAAGCTCCTTCGGCAACTTCAACCGGACGACAGTCAGGATTTCGTCGA
>NZ_AUFA01000051.1:0-36790 GCF_000426265.1 Bradyrhizobium sp. Cp5.3
AGCTTCGTCGATCGCTCGCCTGTACCAACATCGCCGAGAACATGATGGGCACCATTCGCCGCGTCACGCGCAACGTCAAACGCTGGCGGGATGCCGGTATGGCCTTGCGATGGGTCGCGGCCGGCATGATCGAGGCCAACAAGGGCTTCCGACGATTGAAGGCGCATAAGCAATTGTCGGTTCTGCGTGCGGCTCTTCAAGCTCGCCACAATCGCATGACGATCAACCCCGTTGCCCACGTCACGAGGGCCGCGTAACATTCATTCCGGCAACGTCGGCCCGACCTAGTTCAACAGCGATCGGGACATCCCCCCCGCTCGTGGTGATATTGAGATAGCGTATGGCGGTCTGAATTTGCGGGGCGACATTGTTCCAATAGAACTGCGGGTACTTGTAAACGACGTCGGCAGGCGTTTCGTAGCCGAGCTTCCTGTTCAACCCGATTTCCTCAAACTCGTAGAACAGCGCATTCGATTTTCTCAGGTAATTGGGATCACCAAGCTGACCGATAAGATCGGCGGCCCGCAGCAACATACCTTCCTCTTCGATCAATTCGTCGTTCGAAGAAGCCGTATAGGGAAAGCGCGTAAATTCTATGGCTCGGACAATTCGACTTGCGTCGACCTCTTCGACTGAGCCGAGGCGCTCGGAGACGAACAGCTTTGATCGGTCCACATGATAGGGTGCGAGCGCGGCGTCCGACGACCCTCTCGGAAGACGAATTGTTTGGCCGGTCAAATCTGCGACATAGGAGTCTTCGCTATCTCCTTGAACGATCCCGCGCACGTATCCGATATCGTGGGTAAGGCAGGCGAGGATGAAATTTGCGTAATCCACGGCTGTTGTCGGCCGCGACAACATTCGCCCCATTAGGATGTCGTGCCCCGCAAGAGTAACAAGCATAGTGTGCTCTATGTCATGATACAGGGCGTCGCTGTTACCGATGCATTCCAATGTAAGTCTGGCGGCAAACGGAAGGACTTCGGTCAACCGGGCATGCGAGGAACCAAACCTGTCTCGCGTATCGGACGTTAGAAACGACGATAAAGTCTGGGCCAGCAGTTCTGGAATCGTGATCATCTGGACACCCGCCCACTGTTGTTGGAGCAGAGCAACCGCGCGCCGTCGCCAATCCGAAGAATCGGTCCCCGACTTCCGTTCGGAACGCTTGACCTAGATCAAAGGTCGGCTCGGGTCGCCATCGGCGGCCATCCGGTCCAGGCCCCCTCGTTCGTCACATAGGTCAATCCGATCGCGGCCCCAATGCAGGCAGGGTCGATCTCAGCGCGCGGCCAACCTCCTGTACGCCGCAATTGCTCGCTTGAGATCGCCATACTCGTCGCAAGGAATGAGGCAGAGATTTTCAAGCGCGGCGAGGAGTTGCTCGGCTTTCTCCGGCTCGCCAAGGACCAAATAGGCTTCACCGAGATGCGCGTACGCTCCACGGTGGCGGGGGTTCAGGATCAGCGCCTGCTGATAATGGCCGATGGCCGGACCTAGCTGACGCAGCCGTCGATAGGCATAGCCGATATAGTTCTGGGTATCGGCATTAAGGGGATCGCGCAACGCGGCGAGCTCGAACGCCGCGATTGCTCCGTTCCAATCCTCTGCTGCGAGCGCCTTCTTGCCTGCCTTGAAATCGGGATCGAGCTGCACCCAATCGGCATCCGCCGCGACCGACGTCATTGTGGTGCAGATCGGCCAGGCCTCAGACCTGATTGCCGTCCCGGCTTTACCGTCAAACCCGTCAAATGGCGGTTTGGTCCACCATTCTGGCGGGCTTTCCGTGTAAGCCGCAACACCGGCAACCAGCCCCCCGAGCGCTGCAGCCACTATGATTGCGCGGACCATCGCTGTTATCTCGGCATCGAGGCCGTCAGGTAACTTGCCGACGACCGGTAAATCATTGTTTTGCACTGCCTACAGTGGCCGTTTGCAGGAATGTTTTGGCGTCGCGGACTTCCTTTCGCTCCGTATCCGCGTTCCTGGTCAGCTCGACCAGCTTGCCGAAGTACTGATCCGCCTTCTGGCGGTCGCCGGCGAGATCTGCGGCACGGCCGGCTCCCCAGAACGCGCGAAAGCGATTGGGGGTTTGCTTCAGCGCGGTCTCGTACTCGTTCAGAGCGGCTGCAGGCTGCCCTGCCTCGAGCAGCAATTCGGCCAACAATTCGCGGAACGGGAATAGGCGATTCTCCATCGCCACGTGCTTGAGGCTGCCGTCTTCGCCGTCGGCGGCCGCCCGCATGAAACGCAGTGCCTTATCTGCATCGCCTTCCTTCACTGCCACCCAGGCTGAAACGGCAAGCATCTGCTCGTCGGTACGGTCGGCCCAGTAGGATTGATCGGCACCCTGCAGCGTTGCGCGCAATCCCTTCATTGCTTCGATCTCTTCCCTGGCACCGGCGAGATCGCCGGTACGCGCCATGCCGAGACCGCGCGTAAAACGAATCAAGGAGTCCGCCATTGGATATTTGGTGGGCGTCATCGGCAACGCCGCGGCGCCGGCCCAGTCCCCCCGCTCCAAGACATAGCGCGCTGGCATAGCGGCCTTGGCGGTGAAGTTGACGAAGTTGATCGGTCGATCACCGCGATCGGCCGTGGCAAGCGACTTTTTGATCATCGCATCGGCTTTGGCGTCCTGCGCGAGTTGCAGATGCGCATAGACGGTAAAATCTGCCGCGTGATAGTAGTCCGGCTGGATCTCGAGCGCCGAAGCGTTCGAGGCGATCGATTCCTCCCAAAGCCCGACCATGGAATAGATGTGCGATGGCATGTGCCGCGCGTGGGGTACGGCAGGAGCAATGCCGGCATAGCGCCGAGCGGACGCAACGCCCTTTTCGGCGAGGGGCGCAAAGTCGTAGGCATGAATGAGGTAATGCGTCACGCCTGGATGTTGCGGGTTCTGTTCAAACAGCTTTTCCAGAAGGGCCGCAGATTTGAGCTGGTTGGCGTAGGAGAGATCGTTCTTCGGTGCCGAAGCCTGTAACGTCAGCGCATAATATGCCTGCACCTCATAGTCGTCAGGATAGCTTTGCGCCATCCGCTCCATGGCGGCATTGTAGGCCGCCAGACGAGCATCCACTGCAGCATTGTCATAGTCCCGGAAGTACGCGGCCAGCGCCTCGATCCAATCGCGCTCACGCGGCGTCTTCGGCCCGACAGCGCGGGCTTTTTCCAGTGCCTCCCAGGCCGCCTGGGCCTCCGCTCGCGTCGGCGTGGTCGCCAGCGTATTGCCGAGAAGATCCATCGCAACACCCCAATAAGCCATGGCGCACTTGGGATCCTGCTGCAGTATCGCTTCGAACTTCCGCCGGGCGATCAAGAACCAATACGAATGCAGCATCGCGACACCGCGATCGAACTCGGCCTGCACGTTGGGATCGCAGGACGTAGGAAAAGTCACGTTACCGAGCTTTTGGTCCTGCTGCCCGAATGCGCCGCTTGCCAGGGCTGCAGTTATCAGGCCGCTCGCCAACACCATTCGCGCCGACTGTATGCTCATCACAATCCCTCCTCTCCTCCAGGATAGATAGTGGCGCGCGAACTTGCACCACGACCGCTGCGCCTGGCGCCTGTTCGGGATATTCCTGATTGCTGCTGTGCAGTTGCGTAGCGAAAATGCGGCCGAAGGCTTCCCAAAGCGCGACAATCGCGCTCGCACAACCAGTTATTGTGCTTGCCTGCTGACACTCTCGCTATAACCAAACCAATGCAATCGCCTAACGTCGAATTGCCAGGTCGCGATTGGCAACTATTCCACTTCTGGTGTCCCTAAAACAGCAGGAAGACTTCCGTACTTGGCTTCCGCGATCAACCCTGCTGTCGCCTTCGGCTGCGGGCAATTACGATGAAGCCGCGGCGGGGTTGTAAGTGGAGAAAGACCCCCAGCCGGCTTAGCTTTTTGCGAAGCCTCCCTGTCCCACAAGGGAAGAAGGAGGAGAGGCGAGCTTCTCAGCCAGCCTGAAGCGCAGCGTGAACTCGGCGCCGCCGCCGGGGAGGTTTTCGACCACGATCGTCGCGGCGTGATCGTCGGCAACGGCGCGCACGATCGATAGGCCAAGGCCCGCGCCGTCCGTGCGCTGGCGGTCGGCACGCCAGAAGCGCTGGAAGATCAGCTCACGCTCCTCCTCCGCGACACCGGGACCGCAATCGCGCACCCGCACCGAGCCGTCGTCGCCTACCTCGACATCGACGGACGTATCCTTCGCGGTGAACTTGATGGCGTTTTCGGCGAGATTGAAGATCGCCCGTTGCAGCATCACCGCATTGCCGTGGATCATCACCGGCGCCTCAGTACCCTTCAACGCGATGTCCTTGTGCTGGGAAAGCGCGAATGGCGCGATCGCGGCGATCACCTCGGCGCAGACGGCACGCAAATCCGCGGTCTCGCCGGGATCGATCACCAGCGTGTCGAGCTCTGCGATCTCGAGGAGCTGAGCCACGATCCGGCTCATGCTTTCGATGTCGGCGTGCAGCGCCTGGCTCACCGCGCCATCGCCGAGCGTGTCGATCCGCGTGCGAAGGATCGCCAGCGGCGTGCGCAATTGGTGCGCGGCGTCGGCCGTGAACTGCCGCTGCACGCGAAACCCATCCTCGAGACGGTCGAGCGCCTGGTTGACGGCGGTGACCAGCGGCATGATTTCGCGCGGAATCTGCTCGGTCGGCAGGCGGATATCGGTACGAGACGGGCCGATATTGCTCGCCTCCTCCGAGGCCTTCCACAGCGGCGCGACCGCGCGGCGGAAGATGATGATGTCAGTGGCGAGCAGGACCAAGAGGATCGGGATGGTGATCCATCCGACGCGGCGAAAGAAGTTCGAGATGATGTCGTCGATGATGACGTCGCGATGCGCCAGATCCTCGGCGACCCGGATGCGGACGGTCTTGCCGCCGATGGTCCGGCTGACGCCCGCGCCGGAAATGGTCTCGGACAGCGGCGGTGCCGGTGTGCCCGGGCGCCGATGCGAGGAGAACAGCAAGCGGCCGTCGGCATCGCGGATGTCGTACTGATAGCGGCCATAAGCGTCCGAATAGAGGCCCCTGAGACTGTCCGGTAGATTGAACGTCAACGTGCCGTCCGGCTGCACGGCGATGCGCTCCGCCAGCACCTCGGCCTGGGCACGCATCGCCTCGCGATGGAGCTGGTCGATCTCCGAGTTGAGCAGCCAGAACAGCACCAATGGCAGGAAGATCGCAACCACCGCGACCGCGACGATGTGCAGGAACACGATGCGCCAAATCAGCGACTTGAACGTCGGCGATCTCGCAATGGCCCCGGCCGTCGCCACGCTACTTCTCCTCGGCCATCAGATAGCCGACGCCGCGGATGGTGTGGATCACGACCTTGGCGCCGTGCTCGGCGAGCTGCTTGCGCAGCCGCGAGACGTAGACCTCGACCGCATTGGAGGCAACCTCTCCCTCGAGCCCGAAGATGTGGTCCTCGACATTCTTCTTCGGCACCACCCGCCCCTGCCGGCGGAGCAGGATCTCGAGCACCGAGGTCTCGCGCGCGGAGATGATCCGCGGCTGGTCGTCGACGAAGATCTGGCGGCTCTCGGTGTCGTAGACGAGGTTGGCGAGGCGCAGCGAGCGGCCGAGCAACTGGCCCGGGCGGCGCAGGATCGCCTCCAGCCGCGCCACCAGTTCCTCCATCGCGAACGGTTTTGCGAGATAATCGTCGGCCCCGCTGCGCAGGCCGTTGACGCGGTCCTGCAGTCCGCCGCGCGCGGTCAGCACCAGGATGGGCAGCGGATCCATCTGCCGGCGCAGCTCGCGCAGTACCGACAGGCCGTCGCCGTCGGGCAGGCCGAGGTCGAGGATCATCGCGGCATAGCTGACATTGTGCACCGCCTCGCGCGCCTCCGCGGCGCTGCTCACGATGTCGCTCTCATAGCCCGCCGCCGACAGCCCGTGAGCTACGAGCCGCGACAGCTCGGCATTGTCCTCGACAATCAGAAGACGCATCGCATTCCCGGTGTAACCACACGGCTCGCGCCGTATCTTGGCTCTTTCTACCATTCCAGGCGCCTCGGCCAGCGAAAAAGCGCCCGGCGGGCCAATCTCTCCTGCCTGTCAGGTTTGTGTAAGCCAATCAGGACGCGTCCCACACGGCCGCGAATGTTGCCGTTAGGGTGTGACGAGAAGGCATTGCCGCTTCTAGGCGCAAATCGGACACATAGGGCGCCCCTGGCTAAGGCCAGCTTTTGACCCGTTGCAGACTTTCAAGCGGCGACAGCTCAGATTGGTTATTGGCCCGCCTCCTTGCTTTAGGGGACCGATCCCTTTGAGAAACGCTCGATGAGAGCGCGACAATGCGGCTCACCAAATTGTCGGGCCCAAGCCTCTTTGGCGTCGATCTCGAGTTGACGAGCGTGCAAAGCTTTTTCTTGCCAATGTGGCCACTGGAGCGGCCGCTGATGACGTGCCCAGAAGTTCATACAGTAACGCTGTCTGCCGAGGGTCGAACGTCGCCATGAAGTAACCTTGGTCCTCAAGACTTCGCCGTTGCGGGTATCTGACCGGGCTCGAACGGACCCGGCTCGAAGAAGCCCTCGACCGATTCGACCTTTGCATAGTTCTCGGCGATGCTCTCGGGTGTCAGATGCGGATCGTGGAAGCCACGTCCCATGACGATAGCGATACGTTGGATTGCTCCAGCTTCCACGTTGTAGATCCTGTTCGTCTCCGAACAACTATCGCTTGCAAGCCAGACGACCGCTGGCGCAACAGCCTCAACCGGCATTGTGGCTTCGCTCTGCTTCAGCCAAGCGGGATCCGCAACCGCCGCTGGGTGCATCCTCGTGTACCCGGCCGGCGAAATGGTGTTCACGAGAATCCCATGCTCAGCACCTTCAATTGCAAGAATGCGCATCAATCCAACTACGGCGCACTTGGCCGCAGCGTAGGTGGCTTGGCCACGTATCCCAAACAGGCCGCTGACTGACGTCGTGAGGATGATCTTCCCGTAGCGCTGTGCGACCATATACGGCCAGGCAGCCTTCACCGTGTTAACCGGCCCGCCGAGGTGCACCCGCCAATAGTGATCGAAATCGTCAAGGGTGGCGTCCTCGAATAGCTGACTTCCGCAGATACCAGCGTTGTTCACGAGGAGGTCTATTCTCCCGAAATGCTCGATCGTCGTCGCGATCAGATCACTGCCACCTTCAGGGGTGGAAACATTGCTGTCATTCGCGATTGCCTCGCCTCCACGGGATCGAATGAAATCCGCCACCAGTTCCGCGATCGTGGAATCCTTCCCGAACCCCGATACGTCGGTGCCCAGGTCGTTCACAACGACCCGCGCGCCGCGTTCGGCGAGAAGTTCGACGTATGCCCGCCCAAGCCCGCGACCTGCGCCAGTAACAACCGCGACCTTTCCCTCCAACGAAATTCGTTCTGTCATCTCGCTATCCTCCTTCCGGCAAGATTGGATGTGTCTTCGCGCAACCGTGACACCAACTGCCCGGGCGCTATGTCCCTTTGGCAAAGCCAGATTCACCTCCCCCGCAATTGACAATGCGTCCGCGTTCGGGAAGTTCGCTGATGACTGCTTGTGGCCCTGGGCTGACCGTCGGCGAATGTTGTCCCTCCGGCAGTTTTTGCCCCTATCAGACCTCGGCCCGGTCGCGCAGCGCCAACCGCGTCGTCTTCAGAGGTTGGCCTCCATGCTGAGAAAGCTGCTAGGCTGGAGCGCTTCCTGAACACGACGCCCGGCGAGCCCTCACGATGGGAAGCATTTTAGGCAGATGACGCTTCATGAGATCATGGACCAGAGCCCGGCAAGCTTTGCCGTGCAGGCAGTAGCAGCTACCTCGCGACGAAAGACGTGAACTCAATCAGGCCAGCTGGTCGAGCAACGCCCTGGCCTCCCTCAGGATCGGCGTGTCGAAGCCTTCGGTGAACGAGCCATACACCGGCACGAAGAGGTCGCGTGCTTTCGTGCACCTGCCTTGATCGCGCCACAGGCGGGCGAGGCTGGTCGCAGCGCGCAGTCCAAACGTCCTTGCGCTCTGGCGCTCAGCTACAGCGAGCGCTCGACGATAATTCTGCTCCGCAGCGGCCTGGTCGCCACGCGCATTCATCATGTCGCCTCGAAGTCGGTGCAGCTCGGCCTCACTGGACCGTTCCTGGGTCGCTTCGATGAGCTGCGCGGCCTCGACAAGGCATTGCTGCCCCTCCTGCAGACGCCCGACCTTGGCGTGAGCCTCGGCGAGAAAGCAGAGCGCGCGCGGCGTGTGTACCACAGCTCCGACACCACGAAGCACCGAGAGCCCTTTCGCGAGCAACGCAAGGCCGTCCTGTGGCTGTCCAAGTGCCGTCAATGAGCGACCATGTTGGAGAAGTCCGAGGCCCAACCAAAGCGGAAAGCCATGCTCGTTCGAGAGAGCCACCAGTTCCTCCGCATGCCGTAATGTGTCATGCGGCAAGCCGGCGGCCGCCTCCACCGCACACACCTTGCTCAACACAAAGGCCACCGTGAACGGATGGTCGAGCGAACGGGCTTCTGACAACGCCTCGTCCGCGCGCGCGCGTCCCTGATCGATGTGGCCCAGAAGCGCCAATGTCAACGCCAAGTGACCCTGGCTCGCCGCGCGCGGATCGGCCACCGCTATGGCGGCGCAAATCGCGCGAGCGGCCGGATCTCTCAAGCCATCACACAGCTCGAGAAGGCCGCGCGCTGTCACAAACTCCCCGCGATAGTGACAACTGGCGCCGTGGATATAGTGACCCAGCAGCAGAGTGGCTTGATCTTTTCTTGTCTCGCCCAATTTCTCCATCCGCTCGGCAAGCGACACCGCCAGCTCGTGCTCGGCACGAACCGAATGGAAGCCCCATTGGAAATAGAGCAGCGGAGCCAGACGATCCGGTCGATCGAACCGCTCGGCGAGTGCCCGCGCCCTGACGAGAGTATCGGCCACCGCCGGCGCCGAGTACCCCCTGGCGGCCATCAGGGCCCGCCCGAGGGCAATCTCCAGGTCGAGCTCGTGCTGCGCAGGCCGCAACTCCTCGGGCATGTTCGCAAGCAATTCGAGGCCTTTCTGCAACTGCGCCACCGCTTCCGTCATCGCCGATCGCGCGACGGCCTGCTGGCCGGCCTTCAGCCGGTAGCCGACCGCCTTCTCGTTGAAACCGGCCTCGGCACAATGGTGGGCCATGAGTTGGGGCTGAGCAGCCACGATTTCAGGGAACTGTCTCTCTAGCGTCGTTGCAACGCGAGCATGGATCTGCTGGCGTCGACCGCGCAGCATGGTGCTATAGGCTGCGTCCTGCACCAGCGCGTGCTTGAAGGTGTACTCTGCATCAGGCGGGATCCCCCGCTGGAAGACCAGTTCGGCGCTTACGAGCTGGGCCAAGGCCCCGTCCACCTGTTGCTGCGGCATGGCCGCGACGGCGCTGATCAGCTCATGCGAGAACGAGCGCCCAAGGGCAGCTCCGATCTGCGCCATCTCGCGCACGGGCGCCAAGCGATCGAGCCGTGCCAGGAGCGAGGCGTGGAGCGAGGTAGGGATGGCAAGCCGAGGCACAGGCCCCCTCGCATCAAAGCGGTCGCCAGCGTCAGCCAGCATGCCGCTCTCGATCACCGCCTTGGTCAATTCCTCGATGAACAGCGGTATGCCATCGGTCCGATCGATGATTCCTTCGACGATCTCCCGCGGCAACGCCTTGCCGCCGGTCACCCGCATGATCATCTCGGCGCGCTGTCGATGCGGCAGCCGACTGAGACTGATCAATGTCACGTGCGGGCGCCCGATCCAGGCTGGCGCGAACTCTGGCCGGAAAGTGATGATCAACAAGACCCGGAGGGTGGCCACGCGGTCGACGATGCGGTCCAACAGGTCGAGCGAGGTAGGGTCGATCCAGTGCACATCCTCGAACACCATCAGCACGGGCCGGCGTGCCGCCAGTCCTTCGAGCTGGGCCAGGAGGACCCCAAGCGTCTTCTCCTTGCGCTTCTGAGGGGTGAAGTTAAGCGGTGGATAGCGATCGCCGATCGGCACGGACAGCAGGTCTGCGATCAGAGGGACGGCCTCGCTGAGGTCAGCGTTTGCCTCTGCGAGCAGCGCTTCGAGCTTGTCTAACCGTTGCCGGTCCGTATCGTCGCGCCTGAATCCCGCCGCCCGCCCGAGCTGTGAGATGGTCGGGAAAAGCGCGCTGTCCTGATGGTGCGGCGAGCAGAAACGGCGCAAACGAATATGTGGATCATCGCTCAGCCGCTCCAGCACGGTTTCGGCGAGGCGCGATTTGCCGATGCCGGGCTCACCCGATATCAGCACGACCGAACCGTCGCCGTGTTTTATCTGCTGCCAGCGGCGCATCAGCAGCTCGATCTCCTCATCGCGGCCGAGCAGTGGCGTTCTGGCTACGCGCAAGGCCTCGAAGCGGCTATCGATCGCGCTCGCACCGATGACTCGCCAGACCGGCAGCGGGTCGCTGAAGCCCGTAATGGACACGCTCCCGAGAGGGAGATACTCGAAGAGTCCACCGACGAGGCGGCGGGTGCTGCCGTCGATGACCACCGTATCCGGCTCGGCCAGCGCCTGCAGTCGCGAGGCCAGATTGGGGGTTTTACCGACCACCCCATGTTCCTGCGATGCGCCATCCCCAATGAGATCGCCGACGATCACCAGACCAGTGGCAATGCCAACTCGCACTCGCAATCTTGCCTCCGGGCCGACATCGAGTCCTGCCACGGCCGCAACCAATGCCAGCCCGGCGCATACCGCGCGCTCCGCATCGTCTTCATCGGCCAGCGGATAGCCGAAATATGCGAGCACGCCGTCGCCCATGTATCTGGCGACGAACCCTCCAGATTTCTCGATTTGCTCGGCACAGCAGCGGTGGTACTTGCCAATGATGTCCCGCAAGTCCTCAGCGTCGAGCCTGGTCGAGAGCGCTGTCGAGCCAACAAGATCAGCGAACATCACCGTGAGTTGACGTCTCTCGGCTGCGGCCCAGGGAGTATGCACGGGTCTCGCGCCGGTCTCAGTGAACTCGGCAATCGCGCGTAACATCTTCTTGCGATGGCCGAGCGAGACACCGATTTTTTCGAGGTCATAGTCGGTCAGGTCGCGCAGAACGCCTGGATCAATGTCGTTCTCGGCAAAGCGCTGCGCGTATTGTCCTAGGCCAAGGGTGTTGAGCCAGTCCGCAATCTGTTGCATTGGCTCCCTCGACTGTCTGTTTGACGGCCAGCCGAATTTTGGACTACGGCAAACTAACGTTATCCCGATCCTTTCAGCAAAACATGCTTTAGTTCGCGGCATAAGGCCGCCGCGGGCCCTTCGATCTTTGCCAAAATGGTGCGACAATACAGGCGCCCGCTACCAAGCCGCGAGTGGCACGATCAGAGCAACTCGATTTGCCGTATGCGCCCGATTTCGGCGGCAGGGAGCGTTGCGGCTTTTGATCGAGGCTGGTTCATATGCCGGCGCCAAAATACTGTGCGACGTCCGCTTCTGTAAGCAATTGGCTGATCGAACTGGCTCTCTGTGAAGTCATGAGGCCGTGGACAACGACCATGCCTTGCACAGCGCGCTTTGAACTTCATCAATATCGAAGCTCACCGTCACCCCGAACATCGGCACCGAGGTGCAAATTCGGATTATACGATTGTCGACCTTTGCCACTGTTTTGCCCGACGTGTCAAATGCCGTTGTAGCTCGTGGGGCGTGGAGCGAAGCGAAACCAGTCGCTCGGCAGCGCCGCCACTCAGAACTAGTTAAACGCAAACCAGGCCTTGGCAACAAACGTCGCGCCGCACCAGTTCGAGACCAGGCCGTCAGGGTTGGTGACGAGATTAACGCGGCCACCCGGCCGAGCGTTTGGATCGCCCGTAAAGACAAAGCAGTTTTCCTTCGACAGATTGGTGTCGTAGTAGCGCAGATCGAGGTTGAACGCCTTGTGGGTGAAGGTCACGCCCGCCTGCCAATTGAGATAGCCAGGTAGCGGGAAGCCGCCGAGTTGCGCGGCCTGATTGCCGAACCAGGAATAGCCGGCGGCAGCCGTGAACGATACGGCCAGGTTCTGCGGCAACAGGTGGCCGGGCACATCGTAGCCGACGCCAGCCGCGGCGTATTGGCTCCAGGAGCCGGTGTTCGAGACATTAGGAGAATAGGCGAAGCCGGCCGCGACACGGATATGTTCGCCGATGCGACGATCGCCGCGAACAACAGCCTCCCAATAGTTGATGCCATTGGTCTCGCCGGGAAGCCTTTCACCCGGATAGGCGAAATAGGTGACGCCAAGATCGAAATCGATGTTTGCGATCTTCGGGCGGATACCGCCGGCAAAGGTAAACTCCGCGGCTGGCTCGGTCGGTAGCTTGACGGTGGCCACCGTAGTTCCGGCGTATAGCGGACCAAATCTTGTTTCGAAGGCGGCGCCGGCCGCGGGCCCATGATCGGAAAGCGTGATCCCGCGATAGATGTAGTCGGATGCAACGCCCGCGCGGGCGCTAAATTCGAGCCCGTTTGCCGAGGTTTGACCGCTGGTGTCGGCCCCTGACCATCCGCGATTGCCAAGACCAATCGCACTGCCTGGACCTGGGGGATTGGCTTGCGCCAGAGCGCCGGTCATTGGTGCAAGCCACAACCCGACCAACGCAGCGCATGAGGCATCGCGTAGCCGCCGAACCGATGCAACGCCCTGCCGCCTCACTGTCGCTATCCTCCAAGAGCTACCGCTACTCCAACGAGCGCACCACCAACAGCGACCATCGCAAGACCAGCCGCCCAAGGCCGCAGCCCGCTTTGAATTCCAAACACGTAGCCGCAGCAGAACAGCATCACGATAGCGACGGCGTAGGAGGCGCGCAGCGCCACTCTGGCGTCGCTCAGAAACAGAAACGGGATGACCACCGGGAAGGTCGAAAGGAAGCTTAGCAAGCAAAGGCCCAACGCTCCGATCCAATCGCGCTTCGTCAGTCCTGGGCCGTGGGACGGCTCGGGCAACTGCCGTAATTTCTGCCGCATCAATTCCAATTGCTGCGCAGACAGAAACGCCACCAATTCCGGTGCCAGTGTGCCAGCGATGACGCGGCGCGCCGTCTCGGAATCCGGGGCCCGCCGCACCGCGTGGAGCGTTCGAATCTTCTCTCCCCGACTGTTGATCCGGCCCAACAGATAAAGACCGCCATCAACGATGCCCCAGGCCAGGTTGCAGCCGAGCGCACCGATCAGCATGGTCTGAAGATTGATATTGGCCCCCGTTGCGATTCCGAGCGAGCAGATAAAGGTGAGAGCCATGATCAGGCCGAACAAGGTCTCCGAGATCCGTTCCATCGGATCCAGCACGCTACCGAACAGAGAATCTGAAGCTTCTGACATCTTGGTCACAAACCCCATGGCCTCCTGCACATTCATCGACAAACCGGTACGGGGGTTTTCGCGCAGGTCCGAACCTTGTCAATTTGAGATAGATCAATCTATCGGCCCATCGGGATGGGACCCAGTCGCTCGGCGGGGCCGGCCCTGAACGACGATGGTGCTCATGCGCTGGTCATCCCGCTCGAGCTCTCGAAATCCGATGCGGCCCCCGGTTGCGCGATGATCGCCTCGTCCGGCTGATTTGCCCCGAGGTGTCAAACTGTTGGCAGCATCCACAGGGCCGCGCGCCCTCCCTCCTCGTCTACTTTGCATGGGGTTGTTTTCCACATTTTTGGTGGGAGCCCCTTCCAGAACGCTGTGGCGGCAACGCCCCGGAGCCTTCGCTCCAGGGCTCTGCATGCGAGAGATCGCGCGCGGTCAGCTCTGCGAGTGGCGCGCCATGAAGATGTCGTAGCCGACCTCCGCGACCTGGAACCAGGCATAGCCGTCGCTCGAGAACTTGTTCAAGGACTCGTAGACCTTCTTGAAGTTGGGATTGGTCGCGCTGACCTCGCTGTGCAGCTCCTTGGCCGCCTTGTAGCAGGCGTCCATGATCGGCGGCGAGAAGGCGTGCAGCTTGGTGTTGTTGGCGAGCAGCTTCTTCAGCGCCAGCGGATTGGCCTGGTCGTAGCGCGCCATCATGTAATTGTTGGCGTAGTGCCCGGCCTGCTCCAGCACGCTTTGATAATACTTCGGCAGCGCGTTCCACTTGTCGAGGTTGACGAAGGCCAGCAGCATCGGCCCGCCTTCCCACCAGCCAGGATAGTAGTAGTGCGGCGCGATCTTGTAGAAGCCGAGCTTCTCGTCGTCATAGGGGCCGACCCATTCGGCGGCGTCGATGGTGCCCTTCTCCAGCGCCGGATAGATGTCGCCGCCGGCGAGCTGCTGCGGCACCACGCCGAGCTTCTGCAGCACGCGGCCGGCGAAGCCGCCGATGCGGAATTTCATACCCCTGAGATCGTCCGGCGTGTTGACCTCTTTCCTGAACCAGCCGCCCATCTGGCAGCCCGTGTTGCCGGCGAGCAGTGAGATCACGTTGTAGCTCTTGTAGAACTCGTTGAGCACCTCGCGGCCGCCGCCCAGCATGTACCAGGCCTGGTTGATGCGCATGTTGGGACCGAACGGCACCGACGAGCCGAAGGTGAAGGTCGGATCCTTGCCGAAATAGTAATAGGACGCGGTATGGCCGATCTCGCAGGTGGCGTTCTGCACGGCGTCCAGCACCTGGAGGCCCGGCACGATTTCGCCGGCCGCGAAGGTCTGGATCTGGAATTTATTGTCGGTCGCTTCCGCGACCATCTTGCTCATCAGCTCGGCCCCGCCATAGAGCGTGTCGAGCGATTTCGGCCAGCTCGTCGGCATGCGCCATTTGATCTCCGGCATCGATTGCGCGATCGCGGGAGCAGCGAGCGTGGCGGCCCCTGCCGCACCAAGTCCAGTGACCTTGATGAAATCTCTTCTCTTCATGATTTCCTACCCTGATGGATCGTGATTGTGAGCCTTCTTGGTGAGGCTTGGATCACAGGATGGAACAACGCCGAGTCAATTTCCATGACGATTTCCATCCCGATCGCACTGCGGCAAAGAAAAAGCCCGGCCTCGCAAAAACGAGGCCGGGCGTTTCGTCTTACAACTTAAGCTGTAGATCAGCCGCGGGTGCGCGAGCGGATCATGAAGCTGTCGTAGGTGTATTCGGCGACCTGCCACCACAGATATTCGTCGGAGCGGTAGGCCTGCATGGCGTCGATCGACTTCTTGAAGTCGGCGTTCTTGGCCGAGATCTCCGCCCACAATTCGTTGGTCGCCTTGAGGCAGGCTTCGAGCACTTCGTTGGTGAAGGGACGAAGCTGGGTGCCGCCAGCCACCAGGCGCTTCAGCGCCGCCGGGTTCTGCATGTCGTAGCGCGCAGCCATCCAGCTGTTGGCGTTCGCCATCGCGTTGGTGAGGATCGCCTGGTAGTTCTTCGGCAGGCCGTTCCACTTGTCGAGGTTGACGAAGGAGTGGACGGTGGGACCGCCTTCCCAGAAGCCCGGATAGTAGTAGTACTTGGCGACCTTGGCGAAGCCGAGCTTCTCGTCATCGTACGGACCGACCCACTCGGCGGCGTCGATGGTGCCCTTCTCCAGCGCCGGATAGATGTCGCCGCCGGCGAGCTGCTGCGGCACCACGCCGACCTTCTGGAGCACCTGGCCGGCGATGCCGCCGATGCGGAATTTCAGGCCCGAGAGATCGGCAACGGTCTTGATCTCCTTGCGGAACCAACCGCCCATCTGGGTGCCGGTGTTGCCGCAGGGGAAGCCGATCACGTTCGACTTCTTGAAGAACTCGTTGCCGAGCTCCATGCCGCCGCCCTGATACCACCAGGAGTTCTGCTGGCGCGCATTGAGGCCGAACGGCACCGAGGCGTAGATCGCGAAGGTCGGGTCCTTGCCGACATAATAGTAGGACACGGTGTGGCTCATCTCGACCGTGCCGTTGGAGGTCGCATCGAGCGCCTGGAGGCCGGGGACGACTTCGCCGGCAGCGAACACCTGGATCTGGAATTTGTTGTCGGTCATCTCGGCGACGTACTTCGCCACCTGCTCGGCGCCGCCGTAGATGGTGTCGAGCGACTTCGGGAAGCTCGAAGTCAGGCGCCACTTCACCTCGGGCGAGGACTGCGCGATCGCCGGCGAGGCCACTGCGGTTGCCGCCGCGCCTACTGCCGACACTTTCAGGAAATCACGACGCTTCATCTTCAGGTCTCTCCTTGCTGGGGCGTTTTCCCCTCAACTTCTCTTCTTGCCGCCGCCATTTCGGCGCTGCGTTCCCTTGGAAATCCGCTTGGAAATCCCCCTGGAAATCGCGTCGAACCGAAGGCGCTTGACTGCCGTCGGCCTTTAACACGGAACCCCCGGTTGCGGAACGCGACATTGGCATGACGGGCCCGTACGAAAGTCGCATGTCCCCTCGAGGACCGGCTCAGACCGCAGCAATGACGCTCTTGAGCTGGTCCCGGACCTGCCCCGCGATGGCGCGGTAGATCGCCGCATGGGGGCCGTCGGGCTGGCTGTCGACCAGCGGATTGCCGGCATCCGATGTGGCGCGAATCGCCATGTGCAGGGGGATCTCGCCCAGGAACGGTACTCCAAGCTTCTCGGCCTCGTGCCGCGCGCCGCCATGGCCGAAGATGTCCGACCTGGTGCCACAATGCGGGCACTGGAAATAGCTCATGTTCTCGACGATGCCGAGCACGGGCACGTTCACTTTCCTGAACATGGCGAGCCCGCGCCGCGCGTCGATCAGGGACAGGTCCTGCGGGGTCGAGATGATGACGGCGCCCTTCAGCGGCACGTTCTGCGCCAGTGTGAGCTGGGCATCGCCCGTGCCCGGCGGCATGTCGACCACGAGAACGTCGAGCGTGCCCCATTCGACGTCGCGCAGCATCTGCGTCACCGCCGACATCACCATCGGACCGCGCCAGATCATCGCGGTCTCTTCCTCCACCAGGAAGCCGATCGACATGATCGCGAGCCCGAAGCGCTTCAGCGGAATCATCTTGCGCTCGGCGTTGAGCTCAGGCTTGTCGCGCAAGCCGGTCAGCCGCGGCATCGAGGGGCCGTAGATGTCGGCATCGAGCAGCCCGACCTTCAGGCCGAGATCGCGCAGCCCCAGTGCCAGATTGAGCGCGGTGGTCGACTTGCCGACGCCACCCTTGCCGGAGGCCACCGCGATCACGGCGGCGATGCCCGGAATCTCTGATTGCCGCGACATCGGCGAAGTGCCGCCCTGCGGTGGCTTGTGGGCATGGGCCGGCTGCACCCCCGGCGCTCCGCGGCTCGGCGGCGGTGCGCTGCCCGGCTTGCGCTCGGCGGTCAGCGCCACCATGACCGTGGTGACGCCGGGAATGGCGCGCACGGCGGCCTCGGCCTCGGCGCGAACCGGCTCCCAGGCCCGCGCCTCGGCGGCCTCGACGTTGATCGAGAAGAACACCTTGCCGTCGGAGGCGCTGATCGCGCTCAGCACATTGGCATTGGTGAGCGCGACCCCGCGCGGCGATTTGATCCGGCCGAGGCTGTCGAGAACCTGTTGCTGCGTCACGCTCAAAGCGCATCTCCTGAAGTCAAGATGTGCCCCATTAGAGCGGAAACGCCCAAAAGGCTACTGCCTGCCGATATCGTCAGCCATCTCGGCGGGCGCCGCCGTGCCCTGCTCCTTGGCCGCCTCGTAATTCAGCTCGATCATCACCCCGTTGGGGTCGTGGACGAAGATCTGCCAGAGATCACCGCCGGGCACCTGGCGGGACTCGAACTTCATGCCCTTGGCCGTCAGCCGCTGCTTCATGCCATCGAACCCGCGGCTGACGAAGGCGACATGGTGGACAACGCCGGAATCCGGCTTTTGTGGCTCCGCGGTCGGAGAAATATCGACGAGGTGCACCACCGGCCTGCCCTCGCTGTACATCCAGGCCCCCGGAAAGGCGAAATTCGGCCGGGCGCCGTTCTCGAGACCCAGCACGTCCTCATAGAAGCGGACCGTCTCGGCCAGCTTCCGGGTCCGGATGTTGAAATGGTCGAGGACGCCAACACTTACGCCCATGCCTTCGCTCCCTTTTTCAGGTTCTTGTTCTGCCACATTAGCACAGGGGGGCGCCAAACGAAGCCGTTGCCCTCCCGGCGCGAGGGTTTATGGTGCGCCCGATCCGCCTTCCCTGGCGGAACCTAAAGACACGCCGGCTGGCGCCCCTCGCCCGGCAACAACCGTAAAACCCAAACTACGGACAAGGTACCACACATGGCTAAAGTCGCTTTCCTCGGTCTCGGCGTGATGGGCTTCCCCATGGCCGGACACCTCGTGAAAAAAGGGGGCCATGAGGTCACCGTCTACAACCGCACGGCGGCCAAGGCGAAGGACTGGGCTGACAAGTTTGGCGGCAAGACCGCAGCCACCCCGAAGGCCGCCGCCGAAGGGCAGGATTTCGTGATGTGCTGCGTCGGCAACGACAACGATTTGCGCGCGGTCACGATCGGTCCCGACGGCGCCTTCGCCGGCATGAAGAAGGGCGCGATCTTCGTCGACCATACCACCGCCTCCGCCGAGGTCGCGCGCGAGCTCGACGCTGCCGCCGCCAAGGCCGGCTTCAAGTTCGTCGACGCGCCGGTCTCCGGCGGCCAGGCCGGTGCCGAGAATGGCGTGCTGACCGTGATGTGCGGCGGCGCCCAGGACGCCTATTCCGCCGCCGAGCCGGTCATCGCGGCCTATGCGCGGATGTGCAAGCTCTTGGGACCCGCGGGCTCCGGCCAGCTCACCAAGATGGTCAACCAGATCTGCATCGCCGGCCTCGTCCAGGGGCTTTCCGAGGGCATCCACTTCGCCAAGAAGTCCGGCCTCGACGTCGCTTCCGTGATCGAGGTGATCTCCAAGGGCGCCGCGCAGTCCTGGCAGATGGAGAACCGCTACAAGACCATGAACGACGACAAGTACGATTTCGGCTTCGCCGTCGAATGGATGCGCAAGGATCTGTCGATCTGCATCGCGGAAGCCCGCCGCAACGGCGCCAACCTGCCGGTGACCGCGCTGGTCGACCAGTTCTACGCCGAGGTCGAGAAGATGGGCGGCAAACGCTGGGATACGTCGAGCCTGCTCGCGCGCCTGCAGCGCTGATCTCGAACTTATCGGGCCCCTCTTGCTGATCGCGATCGCCGCCATCTTCGTTCTGGTCTATGCGGCGATCGCGCTCGAGCACCCCCTCGGGGTCAACAAGAGCGCGACCGCGCTGATCGGCGCCGGGCTGCTCTGGTCAGTCTATGCGGCGACGATCGGCGACCACGCCATGGTCGGCCATCAGCTCGACGAATCCGTCGCCGCCACGGCGCAGATCGTGTTCTTCCTGATCGGGGCGATGACCATCGTCGAGGTGGTTGACGCCCACGACGGTTTTGAGGTCATCACCTCCCGCATCAGCACCACCAGCCAAGTGAAGCTGATGTGGCTGGTCGGCTTCGTGACGTTCTTCCTCAGCGCGATCCTGGACAATCTGACGACCACCATCGTGATGGTCTCGCTGATCCAGCGGCTGATCGCCAGGCGTGACGACCGCCTGCTGTTCGCCTCCCTCATCGTCATCGCCGCCAATGCGGGCGGCGCATGGACCGTGATCGGCGACGTCACCACGACCATGCTGTGGATCGGTGGACAGGTCACGCCGCTGAACATCATGGGCGCGTTGTTCATGCCCTCGCTGGTGAACCTGCTTGTGCCGCTCGCAGTCATCAGCCTTGCAGTAAGGGGCAAGACCATCGCGCCCCCGCCGAAGGAGGACAGGCTCCAGGGCGCCAGCCTGTTCGAGCGAAACCTGATGTTCTTTCTCGGGCTCGCCACGCTGATCGCTGTGCCCGCCTTCAAGGCGGTCACGCACCTGCCCCCGTTCATGGGCGTGCTGCTCGGGCTCGGCATCGTCTGGCTGGTCGGCGAGATCGTTCATCGCCGCAAGGACGAGCATGTGCGCCAGCCGCTGACGCTGGCGCATGCGCTGACGCGGATCGACATGAGCGCGATCGTGTTCTTCCTCGGCATCCTGCTCGCGGTCGCCTGCCTCGAACACGCAGGCCTGTTGACGATGCTGGCGAGGTCGCTGGAGGCGACGATCGGCCGCCAGGACATCATCGTGGTCCTGCTCGGGCTTTTGAGCGCCGTCGTCGACAACGTGCCGCTGGTGGCAGCGACCATGGGCATGTACGACCTCGGGCAATACCCGCCCGACAGCTTCATCTGGGAGTTCATCGCGTATTGCGCCGGCACCGGCGGCTCGATCCTGATCATCGGCTCGGCCGCGGGCGTCGCCGCCATGGGCCTCGAGCGGATCGAGTTCCTCTGGTACGCCCGCCGCATCGCGCCTCCCGCGCTTGCGGGATACCTGGCCGGCGCTGCGGTCTACATCGCGCAGCATGCGGCACTGCATTGAGCGGCCGGGCGCGTCAAAAATTAACGCCCCGTTAACGTAATTCTTTAGCTCCTTAAGTCAGCTCTTAAGGATTTGTTGCCAGAGATAGACAATGCAGAAGGCCCGCCTCCGTGTGGGCAGGAATCGTTGTTGTTCGATGAGTAACCCCGCTGAAAAGCCCGAGGTTGTGCAGCTTCCGGCCGAGCCGGTCAGCGTGCCATCGGCGAGCAGTCGCCGGGCTGCCTTGCAGCGGGTGCGCGAGGCGCGCGACAAGTTAACGTCGACCAGCGGAACCCGGCCGGCCTTCGACGCCGAGCTGCTACGCCAATATGCCCAGACGCGGCTGTCGGCCTCCTACGTCGTGCTGCTGCTGGTGGTGGCGACCGGCGTGCTGTTCGGACTGTGGATGCAGCCGATTCCGGCCGCGGCCTGGACCTGCGGCATGATCTGCATCCACGCGGCGATGATCCGCAGCTGCCGGCGGTTCCTGGCCGAGCCGAGCACGCCCGCCGCGACGCGCGCCTGGCGGACGCGCTTCGTCGTGCTCGACCTGCTCTACGGCCTGTGCTGGATGGCAATCCTGATCCATCCCGTGCTCGACATGGTCACGGAAACGCTGATGATGTTCCTGATGCTGCTAGTGATCGCAGTGTCGAGCATGCTGGCCGCCAATCTGCCGATCGCAGCGGTTGCCGCGACCGCTCCCGTCGCAGTCGCGATGGCCTTGAGCTTCGTGATGACCGGCTCGCTCGACAACTACATCCTGGCGACGCTCGCGCTCGCGGCCGAAGGTTATTTCGTGCTGCTGGCGCATCGGCTGCACTCCTCGACCTTCGCAACGCTCGAGGCGCGCGCCGAGAAGGATGCGCTGATCGGCGAGCTCGAGCAGGCGAAGGCTATCTCGGACGAGGCCCGTCACCGCGCCGAGTCCGCCAACGTCGCCAAATCGCGTTTCCTCGCCCAGATGAGCCATGAGCTGCGCACGCCGCTGAACGCGATCCTCGGCTTCTCCGAGGTGATGAAGAGCGAGATCTTTGGCCCGCATCAGGTCGCCGTCTACAAGGAATATTCCGCCGACATCCATAATTCCGGCGTGCACCTGCTCAACCTCATCAACGAGATCCTCGATCTGTCGCGGATCGAAGCCGGCCGCTACGAATTGAACGAGGAAGCGGTGTCGCTGGTCGGTATCGTCGCCGACTGCCATCATTTGATGAAGCTGCGTGCCTCGAGCCGCGGCATCACCATTCACGAGGTGTTCGAGCAGGCCATGCCGCGGCTGTGGGCCGACGAGCGCGCGATCCGCCAGGTCGTGCTCAATCTGCTCTCCAACTCGATCAAGTTCACCCCGCAAGGTGGCGAGATCTGGCTCAAGGCGGGTTGGACCGCTTCGGGCGGACAGTATCTCTCGGTGCGGGACTCCGGCTCCGGTATTCCCGAGGACGAGATCCCGGTCGTGCTCGCCTCGTTCGGCCAGGGCTCCAACTCGATCAAGTCGGCCGAACAGGGCGCGGGCCTCGGCCTGCCCATCGCCAAGAACCTGATCGACCTGCATGGCGGCACGTTCACGCTGAAATCGAAGCTGCGCATCGGCACCGAGGTGATCGTCACCTTCCCGCCGGAGCGCGTGATGAGCGCGCTGGCGCCGCTCTCGGAGGATTCGCCGCCGCTGCAGCCGGAAACGTCCGCCGTATCCGACGAGAAGCGCCGGCCGCGCCACAAGCCGATCATGAGCGCCGGCACGGGCTCGTAAAACAGATGCTTGCAGACATGCCCGACGATCCCTCACTATGTCCGAATGAGCAAAGACACGCCGTGCGTCGCCGTCTGTATGATCGATCCCAAGACCAAATTGTGCTTCGGCTGCGGCCGCACGCTGCCGGAGATCGCGCGCTGGCACGCGATGGAGCGCGCGGAGCGGCTCGCGGTGATGGCGCAGCTCGCGGCGCGCATGGCGGAAGCCGGACTAGCGCCGATCGCGGGATCGTCGCGGCGCGCTTGACCTGCGTGCGCGCTTTCGGAGGCGCACGATGATCAGGTTCCTGCTCGTTCTCGCCATGCTGGCCGGCACCGCCGGCGCCGTCGTCGCCTATGGCGATCCCGCGCAGATCGCGCGCGCCAGCCACAAGGTCTCGCACATTTTCCGCGCGCAGACCGCGGCGCCCGCTCCCGCCGTGCAGATCCAACGCGGCCAGGGCGGCGAATTTGCGCTGCGGGCGAAGATCAACGGCATCGCCGCGCCGATGGTGATCGATACCGGGGCGACCTCGGTGGTGCTGACCTGGGAAACCGCAAAGGCGATCGGGCTGCCGCTCGAGATGCTCGAATATGACGTCGACCTCGAGACCGCAGGCGGTCACACCAAGGCGGCCCGGCTCACGCTCGACCGCCTCGCCGTCGGCCATCTCGTCGAGAAATCGGTGCCGGCACTCGTCGTGCAGCGCGGCCAGATGAAGACCAATCTGCTCGGCATGAGCTTTCTCGACCGCCTGGAGAGCTGGGGCGTACGTGCCGACACGCTGATGCTCACCGGCTATCCGGAGCTGCAGAGCAGCCACCGCCGCGCGCGCACGGCGCTCGACTAGCCGAAATACCAGCACGCCGCGGCCACCGCCGGCTTGCGCCCGCAGACGCGCACCGGCTGCACAGTCATCCATCAACCTCGATGCCCACGCCGTGCCGAAAAGGCGCGGGTGTGGTTCTTCCGCTATTTACAAACCGCCCAGTCGGTTTATAGAGAAGGCATCCCGGATCGGGTTGGACCAGCGCTGCTTTCTCGAGGGAATGCGGCCAAGTGGGAGATTGAGAGTGATGACCGCCAGAGCCGCCTTACGCCGCACGATGTGCGCCCTGCCCTTTGCCGCGGCGTTTGCCGCGAGCAGCGCCAGCGCCGCGGACCTGTCGCCGCGTCAGGCGGCGCCCGCCTACACGGCGCCGCAGCCGGTCTATTCCTGGACGGGCCTCTATGCAGGCTTGAACGCTGGCTATGGCACCAGCACCGACGACGCCTTCAACAATCTCGTCGGCACCAGCGGAGGCAAGGTCAAGGGTGCGTTCGGCGGCGTGCAGATCGGCTACAATTATCAGCTCTCGCCGATGTTCGTGGTCGGCATCGAGAACGACTTCGAGGGCGGCGACCTGAAGAACCACGACGCGGTGAACAGCGCCGCGGTGAGCCTGCCCTGGTACATGACCGGCCGCGCCCGCGCCGGCATCGCGACGATGGATTCACGCCTGCTGTTCTTCGGGACCGCGGGTCTTGCCACCGGCGAACTCAAGGACGGCAGCCTCAACAAGATGAAGATGGGCTGGACCGCCGGCGGCGGCGTCGAGTGGGCGTTCCTGCCGAAATGGTCGGCCAAGGCCGAATATCTCTACACCGAGTTCAAGCACGACAATCTGCCGGACTGGAACGCGGCGAAATTCCACACCTTCCGCGTCGGCGTGAACTATCATTTCGACCTGTTCCGCTGATCGGCGATGAGCGAAGAGCCGGGCTCGCGCGCCGGCTCTTCACTAAAGGTGCATTACGCAGCCGCCTCGGCCGGCACAGCACCGCCGATGCGGGCAATGGCATCGCGCAGCACGCTGACGCCCGCGCCCGGCTTCACGCCCCGCTCGGCAAGATGACGACGGAAAGCACGCGCGCCAGGCACGGCGTGGAAAGCGCCGACGAAATGCCGCGTGATCGCGTGCAGCCGCGTGCCGCGTGCAAGCTGCTCTTCGATATAGGGCATCATCGCTTCAAGCGCGTCCTGCATGGTCGCATGCGGCGCAGCCTCGCCGAAGATCTCGGGATCGACCGAGAGCAGCCGCCACGGCTCCTGATAGGCGGCGCGGCCGAGCATCACGCCATCGACATGGGCACGATGCGCCCTCGCCTCGTCGATGCCGGGGATGCCGCCGTTGATGATGATCGGCACATCCGGCATCGCGCGTTTCAGACGATAGACGCGATCGTAATCGAGCGGCGGGATGTCGCGGTTCTCCTTCGGCGACAATCCGTTGAGCCAGGCCTTGCGGGCGTGCACGATCAGGGCATCGGAGCCCGCCGCGACGACGGCGCGCGCAAGCGTATCGAGCGCGACTTCCGGATCCTGGTCGTCGATGCCGATGCGGCATTTCACGGTGACGGGAATAGCGACCGCGCGCTTCATCGCATCGACGCATGACGCCACGAGCTCCGGCTCTGCCATCAGGCAGGCGCCGAAGCGGCCATCCTTCACGCGATCGGACGGACAGCCGACATTGAGATTGATCTCGTCATAGCCAAAGTCCTCGCCGATCCGCGCGGCCTCGGCGAGCTCGCGCGCATCCGAGCCGCCAAGCTGCAGCGCCACCGGATGCTCGACCGCGTCGAACCCGAGCAGCCGTTGCCGGTCGCCGTGAATGATGGCGCCCGTCGTCAGCATCTCCGTATAGAGCAGCGCGCGCCGGGTCAGGTGACGGTGGAACACCCGGCAATGCCGGTCCGTCCAGTCCATCATCGGAGCCACAAAAAAGAGATAGTCTTGCGATTTCAATGATTTACCTTATGCTCTCAATGGGATGAACCCGGAACATGTGCACTCCAAACTAGCCGAAATTGCACACGTTTGTACCTGTTTTGACCTCTCAGTGCACACGTAGCGCACACGAATTGGGGAGTGCACACGGCCGTGGCTAGCTTCACTCAATTGCCTTCTGGGAACTGGCGCGTCCAAGTCCGCCGCAAGAACCGCTACGTGTCAGAGACCTTCCGCCGACGCAAGGACGGCGAAGACTGGGCGCTCGATATGGAGCGCAATATCGACCGCAGTGGATCACCAAAGCCGCGCGCCGCCGAACTCGCCGGTGACCGCGCGCAATCGATGAAAGTTTAGCTAGCATTTTGAACCGTTCCCGTTTAGTCGATTGTGCCCCGACGAATGAAGTGCGCCCCCAAGCAACGGAGAGGCCGCCTCTCCGGCGCGACTCCTCCCTTTGTCTTGACCGCAGCTCGCAGGATCGGCCAGACATGCACCTCCGCTAATGAGAGGCGCTGTCAGCTCCCAAGTCCTAAGCGAATCCTTGTCCTTGCGGCGCCATCCTTGGACCGCAAAAGCATCAGCCTACACTTGCCTTCAATAGATTTTTCTGGATCTCCCGGTGCACACTTCGTGCACGCACCACCTTCTAATCGATTGAAAGACTTGATCTCTCGCTCCAATCCATCCTTGGCCAATTCGGGCAAGCCTCAGCTCAATAGCCGACACCCCAGTCGCAAACGGTCTAAGAGTTTTCAGCCACCGTCCGTTAAATTCAGTTCCTTCGCGATCCATCTTGTAAAGGTACGGACGGAGCGTCGATGCTTGGCTTGTGGAGGACAGACAAGATAGTGCTCGACATAAGACGGATCGTTCGCACGCCCCGCCAGCGGAGCGACCAATCTGCCGCTTGCAAGTTCGCGCTCGGCAAATCGTGTTGATTCGAGGGTCACACCGAGACCATCGACGGCTGCGGCAATCGCCATAAAACTGCGATCGAACCGAAATCCACCCGGACTCGGCGCCGAGAGACCGTTGGTCGCGAACCAGCCATTCCAACGAACACGCTTTTGCTCGCTTTCAATCAGCGGGAGCTTCAGCAGGTCAGCGGGTTCTCGGATGGCACCGGCAAGTGATGGGGCGCACATGGGACGTATGATTTCCTCGCCCAGCGGCAGGACAACCATACCTTCCTGGCGCGGCGGTCCGTAACAAATATCGACGTCGAACTCGTCATTGCGGAAATGAGGGTAGTCGGTCCCAGCGGCCAACCTCACTTCCAGCTCGGGATGCTTTTCGATCAGCCCGCGCAGCCTCGGCATCAGCCATTGTGCCGCCAGGCTCGGCGCGCAATGGACCCGCAAGAGATTGGACGAGCGCGCGCTGGCAACCTCGAGCCCGTTCCTGAGCTCATCAAAGGCTCCGGACACGCGCCGCAACAGCTCCTCGCCGGCCTGATTGACGAGCATTCTGCGTCCATCACGCTCGAACAGAAGCGTTCCGATCTGCTCCTCGAAGTCTCGGATCGCGTGGCTGACCGCGCTCGGCGTCAGCCCGAGCTCGCTCGCAGCCGCGCGGAACGATCCTGTGCGTGCGGCCGCCTCGAAAACCCGAAGGGCGCGGAGTGGTAGCGGAGCCATGCGTTAGGTGAGCACGATTCAACTATTAGTGCAATTTTCGCGTATATTCGTATCCATTGGCCTCACCCATAGTCCCTCCAATCGAAACAAAATTACTCGGAGGGAATATGCTTCTGGCGGGCAAAACCGCGATCATTTCCGGCGCGGCTGGTGCGCGCGGCATTGGCTTCGCAACTGCAAAAACATTCGCGGCCCAGGGCGCGCGGGTCGCCATCCTTGATCTCGACGGCACCGGCGCAGTCAAGGCAGCCGCCGAACTCGGCAAGGATCATCTCGGGCTCGCCTGCAACGTCACGGACAAGGCCGACTGCGAGCGCGCGGTGGCCGAGGTGATTGCGGCGTTCGGCCACGTCGACATCCTCATCAACAATGCCGGCATCACCCAGCCCGTGAAGGTCTGGGACATCACCGCCCAAGACTGGGATCGCATCCAGGATGTCAACCTGCGCGGCGTGCTCTATCTCTCGCAGGCGCTGATGCCGCACATGCGTGCGCAGAAGTCGGGCTCGATCGCCTGCATGTCCTCGGTCTCCGCACAACGCGGCGGCGGCATTCTCGGCGGCGCGCATTATTCGGCTGCCAAGGCCGGCGTGCTCGGCCTCGCCAAGGCGATGGCACGCGAGCTCGGCCCTGACAACATCCGCGTCAATTGCGTCACGCCCGGGCTGATCGTCACCGACATCAACATCGGCAAGATCCCGCCCGAGAAGGAGAAGGAAATTCTCGCGGGCATTCCGCTCAGCCGCCTCGGCCGGCCGCAGGATGTTGCGAACATCTTCCTGTTCCTGGCCTCCGATCTCTCGGCCTACACGACTGGCGCTGTGGTCGACGTCAACGGCGGCATGCACATCCACTGACGCTGCGAGAGATCAGCCATGGCCGGTACCAACCTGCGAACCAATGAACCCGCGCTGGCGGAGCGCGCCTACCGCATCCGCCGCAATGCGCTTCGCATGGGCGAAGTCCAGGGCCAGGGCTACATCGCCCAGGCCCTCGACATCGCCGACGTGCTGGCCGTCGCCTACTTCCACGCGATGCGCTACCGCCCCGAAGATCCGACCTGGGAGGGGCGCGACCGCTTCCTGCTGTCAAACGGCCACTACGCCATCGCACTCTATGCCGCATTGATCGAGGCCGGGATCATTCCGGACGCGGAGCTCGAGACGTACGGCTTTGACGAGAGCCGGCTTCCGATGTCCGGAATGGCCTCCTACACGCCGGGCATGGAGATGTCGGGCGGATCGCTGGGGCTTGGCCTGGGCATCGCCGTCGGCATGTGCCTGGGTCTGAAGCGCAAGGGCTCCGCCAGCCGCGTGTACACGCTGTTCTCCGACGGCGAGCTCGACGAAGGCTCCAAGTGGGAAGCCATGATGTCGGCGGCGCATTTCGGGCTCGACAACCTTATCGCAATCGTCGACGTCAACAACCAGCAGGCCGACGGCCCCTCCAAGCAGATGATGGGCTTCGAGCCGCTTGCCGACAAGGTGCGGGCGTTCGGCTGGTTCGTGCAGCGCATCGACGGCAATGACCTCGATGCCGTGGTCGCCGCGTTCGATGCCGCCGAGAAGCATGAAGGCGCAAGGCCGCGCATGATCATCGCGGACACGATGATGGGCAAGGGCGTACCGTTCCTGGAGGCCCGCGAACGCAATCACTTCATGCGCGTCGATCCACACGAGTGGCAGCTTGCCCTCCAGGCTCTTGAAGACGGGAGGCGCGCATGAAGGCGGCCGACAAGACGATGACGACGCCATCCGCCGCAAAGCCGCGCCTCACCACCTCGGCCATGATCGCGTCGATCGCCGCCGAAGGGCAGCGGACCAAGCCGGCCCCGTTCGGCCATGCGCTCGTCGAGCTTGCGCGCACGCGCCAGGACATCGTCGGCATGACCGCCGACCTCGGCAAATACACCGATCTCCACATCTTCGCGAAGGAGTTTCCGGACCGCCATTATCAAATGGGGATGGCCGAGCAGCTCCTGTTCGGCGCCGCCTCCGGCCTCGCAGCGGAGGGATTCACCCCGTTCGTCACGACCTATGCGGTCTTTGCGGCGCGCCGCGCCTACGACTTCATCCACCAGACGATCGCGGAGGAGGATCGCAACGTCAAGATCGCGTGCGCCCTGCCCGGCCTCACCTCCGGCTACGGACCGAGCCACCAGGCGGCGGAAGATCTGGCGCTGTTCCGCGCCATGCCGAACATGACCGTGATCGACCCCTGCGACGCCTTTGAGATCGAGCAGGTCGTGCCGGCGATGGCGAGCCATCAGGGCCCGGTCTACATGCGCCTCTTGCGCGGACAGGTGCCGCTCGTGCTCGACGAGTACGGCTACAAGTTCGAGATGGGCAAAGCCAAGCTGCTGCGCGACGGCGCCGACGTGCTGTTCGTATCTTCGGGACTGTTGACCATGCGCGCGCTCGAGGCCGCCAGGCAGCTCGAAGCCGACAAGATCCAGGCGGCCGTCCTGCATGTGCCGACCATCAAGCCGCTCGACACGGAAACGATCGTCGAGGCATGCCGCAAGGCCGGACGCCTTGTCGTCGTCGCCGAAAACCACACCGTCATCGGCGGACTGGGAGAGGCCGTCGCGACCGCGCTGATGCGTGCGCGCGTCCATCCCCTCTTCCACCAGATCGGCCTGCCCGATGAGTTCCTCGCGGCGGGCGCGCTACCGACATTGCACGATCGCTACGGCATCTCGACGGAGGCGATATGCAGTGCCGTCAAGAGTTGGCGGTGAAAACACCGCCTTCCAAGCCTCTACAACAATAAAGACACAGACACAGGGAGTACGAAATGACCAAGGTATCCAAGAAGGGCCTGAGCCGACGAACCGTGCTGGCCGCGGGCGCATCCATTCCGCTGGTAGCAATCCTCTCGCGCGGCGGTGATGCGGCCGAGTTCACCCTCAAATTCGCCACCGGCCAGGATCCGTCGCATCCGGTCAACAAGCGGGCGCGCGAGGCGATCGACCGCATCAAGGAAGCAACAAGCGGGCGTGTCGAGATCAACCTGTTTCCGGCGAACCAGCTCGGCTCCGACACCGACCTCCTGGGCCAGATCCGAAACGGCGCCGTCGACTATCTGAACATCGGCTCCTCGGTTCTCGCAACGCTCGTGCAGACCGTCGGCATCGTCAACACCGGCTTCGCTTTCTCCTCCTATGACGAGGTCTGGAAGGCGATGGACGGCGATCTCGGAAAGTTCGTCAAGGGCGAGATCGAAAACGTCGGCGTCCTGCAGATCGGCAAGTCCTGGGACAACGGATTCCGTCAGCTCACCTCGTCCACGCGCGAGATCAAGACCCCGGACGATCTCAAGGGCTTCAAGATGCGCGTGCCGGCCGCCCCGATCCTGACCGGCCTGTTCCAGGCGCTCGGCGCCGGACCTACGCCGATCAACTTCAACGAGGTCTATTCGGCGCTCCAGACCAAGGTCGTCGAAGGCCAGGAGAATCCGCTCGCGATCATCGCGACGGCGAAGCTCTACGAGGTGCAGAAATATTGCAGCCTCACCAGCCACGTCTGGGACGCCTACATCATCCTCGGCAACCGTCGCTCCTTCCAGCGCCTTCCGGCCGACGCCCAGGACATCGTCACGCGCGAGTTGAACAAGGCGGCCGACGCCGAGCGCGCCGACATTGCCGCGCTTTCGAAATCGCTGCGCGACGAGCTGTCGGGCAAGGGTTTGCAGTTCGTCGAGGTCGACAAGGCCGCGTTCCGGAGCACGCTCGGCAAGACCAGCTTCTACAAGGATTGGCGCGCGAAGTTCGGCGACAAGGGTTGGGCGCTGCTCGAGCAGACGGTAGGCAAACTCGCATGAGTACCGAACCGCTGGCTGGAGAACTGTCTTCGTCCGCGCCGGGGATCGCTGCACCGCTCGACAGACTGCTGGCGCTCGTCACGGAGCCGCTGGCAGCTGCCGTGGTCGTTGCCGAAATTCTGGTCCTGCTGACGGGCGTCATATCGCGCTTCGTCTTCAACCATCCGCTGACCTGGTCGGACGAACTCGCCTCGATCATGTTCCTGTGGCTGGCGATGCTCGGCGCGGCGATCGCGCAAAGACGCGGTCAGCATATGCGCATGACCGCTCTTGTCGGCATGTGCTCGGGCCGCTTGCGCGGCCTGCTCGAGGCGGCCGGCACCGCCGCGCCCGCGCTGTTCCTTCTGCTGATTCTCGGCCCGGCGTACAATTTCACCGAGGACCAGACCTTCGTTCATACGCCGGCGCTGGGCCTGAACGACGCTTTCCGGGCCGCCGCATTGCCGGTCGGCGTCGGGCTCATGCTGGCGGCGAGCCTGGTCCGCTGCGCCGATCGCGGCTGGCGCGACGTGGTCCTTGCCATCGTCGTCTTCGCCGCGCTGGTTGCCGCGCTGCATGTGCTCGGCCCGTGGATCAACGCGATCGGCAACTGGAATCTCGTCATCTTCTTTGCGGTCCTGCTCGGGCTCGGTGTGCTCGCCGGCGTGCCGATCGCGTTCTGCTTCGGCCTGTCGACCGTCTCCTATCTCATGTTGACCACGACCACGCCGCTCGAAGTCATCCCGGGCCGCATCGACGAAGGCGTCAGCTCGTTGATCCTGCTGGCGGTGCCTCTGTTCATCCTGCTCGGCTACCTCATCGTCATGACGCGCATGTCGACCGCCATGGTGAATTTCCTGGCTGCGCTGGTCGGTCATATCGAGGGCGGGCTCGCCTATGTGCTGCTCGGCGCAATGCTGCTGGTCTCGGGCATTTCCGGTGCCAAGACGGCCGACATGGCGGCGGTCGCCCCGGTGCTGTTCCCGGACATGAAGAAGCGCGGCATCCACGAAGGCGAGCTCGTATCGCTGCTGGCGGCGTCGGGCGCGATGGCCGAGACGATCCCGCCGTCGATCGTGCTCATCATCATCGGCTCGGTGACGGGCGTCTCGATCGCGGCGCTGTTCACCGGCGGCATCTTGCCCGGCATCGTGCTGGCGCTGGCGTTGGCCCTGATTGCAAGGCGGCGCATGGTGGAGCGCAAGGGAGTGGAACGCGGGACAACGAGCCCAACCACGATCGGCCGCACCTTTGCCATCGCCGCGCCGGCCCTGATGCTGCCCATCATCATCCGCGTCGCCGTGATGGAAGGCGTGGCGACCGCGACCGAGGTCGCCACGATCGGCATCGCCTATGCGATCATCATCGGAATCCTCGTCTATCGCTCCTTCAACTGGCGCGAGCTCTATCCGGCGCTGGTCGGCACTGCAGCCCTCGCGGGAACGATCCTGTTCATCATCGGGGCCGCGACCTGCATGTCCTGGGCCTTGACGCAATCGAACTTCTCGCATGCGCTTGCGTCCACCCTGGCGCAGGCTCCCGGCGGCAAGCATGGCTTCCTGGTCGGCTCCATCGTGCTGTTCATCGTGCTCGGCAGCGTGCTCGAAGGCATTCCGGCGATGGTGCTGTTCGGCCCCCTGCTGTTTCCGGTCGCCAAGCAGCTCGGCGTCCATGAAGTGCACTATGCGATGGTCGTTATCCTCGCCATGGGCATCGGCCTGTTCGCACCGCCCTTCGGGCTCGGTTACTACGCCGCATGCTCGATCGGCCGGGTCGATCCGAACGCAGGCCTGAAGCGCATCTGGAGCTATCTGGCAGCGCTGGTGGTCGGACTGCTCATCGTGGCCTTCGTTCCCTGGATCTCCACCGGTTTTCTCCCGTAACGCGCCCGATGCGGGCCTGAGTGCTGCGGCGCCGGCCCGGTCACGCCGCATGAAGATGGTGCTTGCCTATGTCAGATGATGTCTCCGTGATCTCCGCCCCTGCGCTTGCCTCAAGCGAGATCGGCAAGCGTCAGGCCGACGCGATCCGCTTTCTGGCCGTCGATGCAATCCTGAGCGCCGGCGAAGGCCACCAAGGCGTTCCGCTCGGCATGGCAGAGATTGCGACCGCGCTGTTCACGCGCCACCTGAAATACAATCCGAAGGATCCGCTCTGGCCCGATCGCGACCGTTTCGTCGTCTCGAACGGCCACGGATCGATGCTGCTCTATGCACTGCTCCATTTGACCGGTTACGAGAAGATTTCCCTTGCCGAGGTGAAGTCCTTCCGCGAGCTGGGCTCGCATTGCGCTGGCCATCCCGAATACGATCCTTCCGCCGGCATCGAGACGACGACCGGTCCGCTCGGTCAGGGCATCGCGAATGCCTTGGGCATGGCCATCGCCGAAGCACGGCTTCGGGCACGTTTCGGGTCCGAAATCATCGACCATATGACATGCGCGTTCGTCGGCGACGGCTGCCTGCAGGAAGGCGTTGGCCAGGAAGTCATTTCGCTTGCCGGACATCTGCGCCTCGGCCATCTCGTCTTTGTCTGGGACGACAACAGCATCACCGACGATGGCGCCACCTCGCTGAGCATCTCCGAGAACGTGGCCGAACGCTTTCGCGTAGCCGGCTGGCATGTCGCGGAGGTCGACGGACACGACATCGAAGCCGTGAGCGAAGCCTTCGCCACCGCAAGAAGGGACGATCGTCCATCGCTGATCGCGTGCCGTACGACGATCGCCAGGGGCATTCGCCGGCTCGAAGGCCAGCGCGGCGGACATAGCGGCAAGCTTTTTGCGACCGACCGCGAGGACATGGCGGCATCGCGGGGCTGGCCGGCAGCGCCCTTCACCTTTCCAAACGACATTGCCGCCGCCTGGCTCGACGCGGGTGCCCGCTCGCGCGGCGAATATGACGCCTGGCAGCGACGCGTTGCGACGCTGAACAGCGCCGATCGCGCCGCTTTCGAGCGCGCTTTCGGCGGTGTCCTTCCCGGCGATTGGCGCGACATCACCTCCGCTTACAAGGCGCGTTCGATCGCGGAGCGAAAGCCGGCCTATTCCATCGAGACCTCGGGCGAAGTCGCGAGCGCACTCTATGATCTCGTGCCCGATATCATGACCTGCTGCGCGGACCTCGAAGCGCCGACCAACCACAAGCGGCAGCTTGAAGCCTTCACGGCCGCCAATATCGGGGGACGCTATGTCCACTGCGGAGTCCGCGAACATGCGATGGGCTCGCTCGCCAACGGCATGGCGGCCCATGGCGGCGTGATCCCGCTGGCCGTGACCTACCTTGCCTTCGCCGACTACGAGCGCCCCGCGATGCGGATGGCTGCCCTCATGGGCCTGCCGGTCAAATTCGTCTTCAGCCACGACTCGATCGGGATCGGCAAGAACGGTCCCACCCATCAGCCTGTCGAGATTCTCGCTTCGCTGCGGGCCATGCCGAACATGCTCGTGCTACGGCCGGCCGATGCCGCCGAGATGGCCGAATGCTGGGAGATCATGCTCGAGCATACGACCGGTCCCGTGTCCCTCGTGTGCGCCCGTCAGCAACTCGAGCAACTGAGATCCGGCACATCGACGGAAAACCAGACCCGACGCGGAGCCTACATCCTAGCGGAAGCCGACGGGCAGCGCCGTGTCACGCTGCTCGCCACCGGCTCGGAGGTCGCATTGGCGATGAACGCGCGGACGATCCTGCAGGCGAAGGGAATCCCTACAGCGGTCGTATCCATGCCGTGCTGGGAGCTGTTCGAGCTTCAGGATGCAGGCTATCGCTCCTCGGTCTTGGGGACCGGCACTGTGCGGGTCGGCGTCGAGGCTGCGATGAAATTCGGCTGGGAGCGTTGGCTGGGCGATAACGGCGCCTTCATCGGGATGACTAGATTTGGCGCATCAGGCCCCGCCGACGCGCTGTACCGACACTTCAGGATCACCGCGGATGCAATCGTAGCCGCCGCATTGGCAAATCTCTAATTCGTCACCATCACGAAACTTCCGGGAGAGTCTCCATGAAGGCCGCCGAACCCGCACGCATCGTATTCCTCGACCGCGATACGATGCCGGCCGATATCAGCCCTCGTCCATTTGCGTTTCCGCATGAGCTCGTCGAATTCGGCGCGACCAGCCCCGATCAAGTTGCCGAGAGGATTGCGGGCGCCGATATCGTCATCACCAACAAGGCGCCGATCCGGCTCGCCGAACTGAAGTCGGCATCGAAGTTGCGCCTGATCGCGATTGCGGCAACCGGGTCTGATGTCGTCGATGTCAAGGCTTGCACCGAGCGTGGCGTCGCCGTCTTCAACATCCGCGGCTATGCCGTCAACACCGTGCCCGAGCATACGTTTGCGCTGATTCTCGCGCTGCGTCGGAGCCTGACCGCCTATCACGATTCCGTGCGCGCGGGTCGCTGGGCCGAATCCGGACAGTTCTGCTATTTCGACCACCCCATCAATGATCTCTCCGGCGCCACGCTCGGAATCATCGGCGACGGCGCGCTCGGACGCGCGGTTTCCGACATCGGTCGAGCGTTCGGAATGCGCACATTGTTTTCTTCCTACAAGGGCGCAGCCGGCATGGGCCCGCTCTACACACCATTCGAGGACGTGCTGCGAGAGAGCGATATCATCACCTTGCATGCGCCCCTGATGCCGCAGACGCGCAACATGATCGCGGCAGCCGAATTTGCGTTGATGCAACGCAGGCCGCTGCTTATCAACACTGCGCGGGGCGGCCTTGTCGACGAAGTCGCGCTCGGCCAGGCGCTTCGCTCAGGCCAGATCGCCGGTGCCGGTTTCGACGTCGCGACGGTCGAGCCCCCACAGGCCGATCATCCGCTCATGCAACTGGTCGGCTTGCCGAATTTCATCCTTACCCCGCACGTTGCCTGGGCGAGTCGTGAGGCTGTCCAATCGCTCGCCGACCAACTTGTCGGCAACGTCGAAGCATTTTGGAATGGTACGCCGAGAAACTTGGTTGCTTAGCCTTACCGGGCCGGTCGTCAATTTCAGCGCCTCGCCAACTTTTTTTCAGAGCCGGCTCGGCGGCTCCGCCGATCTGCCGCGCCGCTCAGCTTTTCGGTTCGGGCTCAGGCCGACTTCCGTTGATGCCTGACCGCCGGCTTTTTAGCGACCGTAGCCTTGCCGGCTTCTTTCCGGCAATCGGCATCAACATTTCCTTCTGGCCTAGAGCCGTTTTGCGCGGATTCTTGACAGGCATGGCCGCTTCCGCCGGCGCAACTTCCTGACCAACGCTCCGCTGCAACGCTTCCATCAGATCGACCAAACCGGAGGCTCGCCTGCCCAGCTCGTACAGCTTGTTCATGCTAGCTGTGGTGAGATTTTTCTTGATCTCCCGGTGCACACGCCTCCCTCTAACGCTTTGAAACACTTAACCTCTCGCTCCAATCCATCATGGGCCAGTTTGAGCTAACTTTGGCCGGCCTAATCCAAGCTGATCCGAGATCGTCAGCTCTGCCGCCATGACTCCGCTGGCGCAAACCATAGGCTAAATCGCCGTATAACCACCATCGGCATTGATACATGCGCCGGTGATGAGCGACGCTCTATCACTGGCGAGAAAAGCCACGACCTGAGCAATCTCCTCGGGCCGGCCGAGGCGCCCCATCGGCTGCCGCACCAGCATCGCCTGCCGAACCGCTTCAGGAAGCTGGCCCAGTAGCGGTGTGTCAACATAGCCTGGTGAGACGCAGTTGGCCCGGATGGCTTGCCTTGCATAGGTCAGCGCGACCGAGCGGGTGAGATTGACAACCGCTGCTTTCGCAGCCGAATAGGCGTTGCTGTTCTCCTGGCCGACATGGCCGAGGATCGACGCCATATTGACGATGGCTCCGCCGCCCGTCGCCAACATCGCGCCCGCAGCGAATTTGTTGCAGATCGCCACGCCCGTGAGATCGACGTCGATCACGCGGCGCCAGTCCGCGAGATCAAGCTCATGGATCGGCGCCTTGCGCTCGGGAATTCCCGCATTGGCGACGAGGATATCGACCCGGCCAAATTTCGTTACCGTCGCCTGCATCAAGCCGGCAACGCTGCTCTCGTCGGTAACGTCGACACGCTGAAACGCGGTCTCAAAGCCGCTGGCGGCAAGTTCGGCCGCGAGCGCTGCACCGCTTTCGGCGAGATCGCCGAGCACGACTTTCGCACCCTCGATAACGAACAGGCGCGCGATCGCGGCCCCGATTCCGGAGCCCGCGCCTGTGACGACCGCAACCTTTCCCTCTAGTGGCTCGTCACAGTGGTTTTGACGGTTTGATACCGAGCCAATCTAGGATCGGCAAGTTTTCTGGTGGCACGAGGATTTCGATGCTTCTGGGGGCACCGGCTTGACGGCGAATGAGGCCGTTGCGTTCGAGCGTGACAATCATCTGATGGACTGAGGGCGGGCTGACGCCGAAGTGGCGCTGCATATCGGTTTCGGCAGGCGGCCGTCCGAACATGTACGAGTAGGTATAGATGAAGGCCAGGTAGTGGCCCTGCTTTTCAGTAAAGTGCGCGGCGCCTGATTTTTGACTCATCGATCGATTCGTCCCGGGCCTCCGACAGGGA